>NZ_LR215035.1:900000-978241 GCF_900660655.1 Mycoplasmopsis anatis
ATTATTCAAAATATCACACCTAAATCTATCGGTTCAGACATTGCAACATATTGATATTTAAGAAGAAAAGGTTTAAATCGCTCTAAATTAATTAGTTCAGTAATATTAAACACTTTTATATGACAACTTACAAACATATTTTTAAGTATTATAGTAGTTCCTGTTGGTTTAGTATTTTATAAAGAACTATTTTCAAATGGTTCATCAAATAATGTTTTTTCATTTACTTTCTTTTTAGTAATAAGTTTATTATTCGATACCTTATTTTCAATATTTTTCTTGACATTAGCAGGATGAAAAAGAATTCAAACCCCTATTTTAAAGGCTATTATCCGAGTTCTTGAATGATTTGGATTTATAGGAATAATCAAAAGTGATGAAATTTATGCAAACTGAAAATATGAATTATATAAAGTGAGCAATGGTATTAGCGTAGTCTTTAAAAAGTGATGAAGAATTTTTGAATTAGTATTTTATAAATCATCTATTTGATTTTTAGCACCAATTTCTTTATATTTACATTATATGAATATGCTAGATGAAAATTTAATTGGTGGATGATACTTCAACATGACTATTTCGCAATTTTTAGTAAGAAATGTTAATTCCTTTAGCCCAACACCTGGAGGAACTGGAACCTCAGATTATTTCACTAAGATAATTTATAGAATAACTCTATCAAATAAGATCGACCAATTCGGTTTTGATCTAGAGAATCGTGCTTCCATAATAACTGCTATCAAAACACTTGGTACAATTGTGATACCTTCTATTTTATCTGCTATTGCACTATTTATAGTATATATTGGTGAAAAAAGAATTCAATTTTATAAACAAAAAAATAAAAATGATTTGCTAATTAATAACAAAAAAATTATTAATACTAAAACAAAAAGTAACTTTAATATTATAACTACACCAATATTTATACTTTCAGTTTTGACTTTAATACTTTTATTTATTTTTATTTAGAAATATAGGAGAAAAATGCAATTTTCTAGCCATCCTTCATTACAGGTTAATATTGATAAAAGAAAAAAAAGAAATTTAGAATTACTACTAAAAATTTCTAAATTTTGCGAAGAAAATAACTTGTTTTATTCTTTATATTTTGGTACTGCCTTAGGAGCAGTTAGAGATAAAAAAATAATAGAGTGAGATGCAGATATTGACATAATTATAAATTTAGAAACTTATCAAAAGCTTTTAGCTAATTTTCCTAAAAACATCATAAATAACGACAATACCAAAAATTATTGTTATCAATTTCCTCGTTTTGTTGATTCTTATGATGAAACCGAGCCTAATTCATCATTTATTGATTTGTTTATTTTAGTTGAGAGTGATTTTGATAAGATAAATAAATATTCTAAGTCAAAGTTTAATAAATTAAGAGCTTTTAAGGGATATTTTAAAAATTACAGAAAATTCTACACACATAAATATATACAAAATCTAATTGTCTCATTTGTTAAAATATTTCTATTTTGAGTTAAACCATTAACCATTGAAGAAGCACACAAACAAATTCAAACAACAAAGCAGACTGAATTATATTTTATTGTTCATTGACCTAACTCTAAGGAAAAATTAATTAATGATCATATTATTCTAAAAAAAGATATTCAAGAAGTTGTTAAAATCGAATTAAACGGATACATGTTTAATATAATTAAAAACATGGAATTCTACCTGGAAAAAATTTATGGTAGTTCCTGAAAAATTCCTATAAGAACGGACAATTTTGTTTTTTATGGCTACTATGAAATGGGCAAAAAACAAAGCGATAAAAAAATCAACAATAAGTAGATTTTATCTACTACTGTTGATTTTTTAATTATTTAACTAAAAGTGAAACTCCGTCCATTTCTTTAGGTTGTTTAATACCTATGTAGTCTAAAATTGTTGGAGCTATATCAGCTAGTTTACCATCTTTAAGTTTTAAACTTTTATCACTTGAAATAAGCATTACTGGACTATTTGTATGTTTAGTTGCTGGTTTTCCATTTTCATCTTCAGTAATTTCAGCATTACCATGATCAGCGGTTATAAAAACAGTAATATCATTTTTTTCAGCTCAGTCAAAAATTCTTTTAATTTGTGTATCTAAGAATGAAACAGCTTCAATTGTAGATTTAAGATTCCCAGTGTGCCCAACCATATCAGGGTTAGCAAAATTCATGATTGTAACGTCAAAATCACCACCAAATTCAATAAGTTTATCTGTAATTCCTTCAGCAGACATATGTGGTGCATCAGCATATGATTCAACTTTTAAGGAATCTACTAAAATTCTTTTTGAATTTTTAAATTCAATATCATTACCACCATCCATAAAGAATGTAACATGTGCATATTTTTGAGTTTCAGCAATTCTTAATTGTGTTTTACCTTCGATTTCTAAAACTCTACCTATTGGCATTGAAATTTCCATTTCATCAAATGCAACTATAGTGTTTAGTCCTTCGTATTTCATCATTGAAATAAATTTATTTATTTTAACAGGTTTAGCTGGTTTGTACTCATATAATGATGATCCAATAAATAAGTGTGTTAACTGTCTTGCTCTATCAGGACGGAAGTTAAAGAAAATAATCGAATCACCGTCCTTAACAAAATCATCTTTTAAACAATTTGAATTAATTGATGGAACGAAAAATTCATCTGAAACTTCATTTTTATAAGACTCATCAATAAATTCTAAAGCTGAATTATATGTTGATGAACTATTCCCAAGTAAAGCTTCATAGTGTTTTTCAACTCTATCAAACATCTTGTCACGATCCATTCCATAGAATCTTCCACCCATTGAGGCAATTTTGTATCCAAATTGATCTGTTAATTTTTGTAATTTTTCAACAGATTGTTTGATTGAACGAGGCGCAACATCACGACCATCTCCAAAGGCATGAACCGAAACCTTTTTTAAACCAAATTCATGTGCTTCTCTAAGAATTTCAAATAAATGATCTTCAAGTGAGTGAACACCACCTGGACTTAAAAGTCCCATAACATGCAATGTTGAATTATTTTTCTTAACATCATTGAAAGCTTCTAAAAATGCTTTATTCTTCCCGAATTCCTTATTTTTTAATGCTTTTGCAATTAAAGAAAGTCCTGTGTAAACGATTGTACCCGCACCAATATTTAGGTGTCCAACCTCTGAGTTTCCCATTTGTCCACTTGGTAGTCCTACAAATTCACCACTTGCTTGAATAACACTATTAGGATATTCATTAAATAATTTATCAAATGTTGGAGTGTTTGCAAGTGCAAAACCGTTTCCTTGAGTTTCTTTTCTAAGACCTAAACCATCAATAACTATTAATACAGTTTTCTTCATAAGTTTTTCTCCTATATTGTTTTTAAATTTATTCAATTATACTCTAAAAGCTTTTTTATATTTTTTGACTTGTTTGCTTTGAATTTTAAATATTGGTAATGTATCTATTTTTAAAAAAAGACTAAAACACATTTAGTCTTTATCCGATGTTTTTAAATCCTTCGTTATATAAATTAGCATATATTCCATTTTTTGCCAATAGCTCTTCATGGTTCCCGCTTTCAAGAATAAGTCCATGGTCCATAACTAAAATATTTGTGGCTTTCTTAATTGTCGATAATCTGTGAGCAATTATTAACATTGTCTTATCTTTCATCATTAACTTAATGCAATTTTGAATTTTTTGCTCGGTTATACTGTCAATATTACTTGTTGCTTCGTCCATAATTATTAATTTCTTCTCAGATGCTAATGCCCTAGCTATTGAAACTAATTGTCTTTGACCTTGAGAAAGTTCTTCAGCATTATGAGTTAATTTTGTGTTATATTTATCTTTTAATGTTTGAATGTATTCATCAAGACCAATTTCACGACAAATTTGGATCACTTTTTCTTCAGAAATATTTTTATTAGAATTTTTAATATTGTTCATCAATGTATCTTCAAACAACATAACATCTTGAGATATTAGTGCAATATTTTCTCTTCAACTTTTGGCATTATATTCAATAGCATTTTGATTATCAATAAGCACTTGTCCATCATTTGTTTCATAAAACTTCATTAAAATTTTACTAATAGTTGTTTTACCGCAACCAGTGTGTCCAACCAGAGCTAGTGACTCACCTGGATTTATTGTAAAGTTGATATCCTTTAGAACTTTTACATCAAGATTTGAAGGATAAGCAAAATTTACAGATCTAAATTCAACTTTACCTTCTTTGAATTCTAAATTTGGTTTTTTCTTGTCTTCTTTATCATTAGAAATTTTTAGAAGGTTTTCAATTCTATCTCAACTTGAAATTCCTTGTTGCAATTCAGCAGAAATATTCAATAAGTTAGATATACTGTTAGTAAAAGTTTTACCATAAACATTAAATGAAGTTACTACACCTATGGTGTAAACTCCATAAATTCCATATGAAGGATATGATTTTGTTATGAATGTAATACCAATGATAATGATTATTAATTCTGAAATAACCTTTAATGCTGAATAAGCTGGATATGCAATTGTTTGATATAAAAATGCTTTTTTTGTAACTTCTCTGTGATGATTATTGTGTTGATCGAATTTGTTTTGAATTTTGTCTCATTGTCTATGAACTCTAACGAGGGGTAAGATGTCCAATGTTTCTTCTAAATAAGCATTTAATGCTCCAAATGCATCCCTTGATTTTTTTCACTGTTTTCTACTTTTAGAGACCAAATAAATGAATAAAATTGAAACAGGTGGAATAATTAAATAAGTTATTAATCCTAAAATAGGGGCAAGTAACATCATTCAAAATGTAGATAATAAAATATCAAAAACAAAGTCGCATAAACTTAAAAGGACACTATTCATGCTTGTAAAAGCTGATACAGTATCTTCAGTTACAACAGCCATGAAATCCCCAGTTTTTTCAGTTTCAAAATTAAAAAAACTCATTTCCTGGATATGTCTATATAAATTACCTCTCATTTCTCGTTCAAAACGAGTTGTTATTTTTGTCATAAAATATGTTGTTAATCCAACAAAAGTTCTATGAATTAAATAAACTAGTAAGAAAACAATTAATACAACTAAAAAAGTTGTTAAATCAAAATTACCTATATTTTCTTTAGAAAAAAATCTATCTAATATTCAACCGGTTCCAAACCCGATCGCACTCCAACTCAAAGCTTTAATGAACGCAAATGTAATAAAAGTCATTCAAGCTTTAGGTTTAACTTTAGCAGCATATATCATTCTTAAGAAGGTTTTTAATGAACTACTACTCTTCATGATTCTCCTTTTGTACACTTGCGAATTCTTTATAAATCTCACATCTAGATAATAACTCACTATGAGTACCTTGGTCAACAATTCTCCCGGCATCTAGAACAATAATAGTGTCAGCATTTGAAATTGAGTTAATTTTTTGTGAAATTATAAAAACAGTAGTATTAATTAAACTATTTGCTAGATTTTTTCTAACAATTAAATCAGTTTTGTTATCTAAAGCACTTGTTGTATCATCTAAAACTAATATCTTTGGATTTTTTAGTATCGCTTGAGCAATTGCAATTCTCTGTTTTTGCCCACCACTTAAGTTAATACCTCTTTGCCCGATAACTTGATCAAATTTTTTATCATAGTTATTAACAAAATCTAAACAAGCTACTTTTGAAGACTTTTCAATAATTTCACTATTATAATCACGTGTAGAAAATTCTATATTTTCTTTAATAGTACCACTAAAAATCAACGGTTTTTGAAACACTTGGCTAACCTTCGAGTGGAAATCATCATAATCTATATCATTAATATTATCTCCACCAACAAAAATTTCACCTTCAGTTGGTTTTAATTCTTTAACTAAAAGTAATGCTAATGTACTTTTACCAGAACCAGTTTTACCAATAACACCAACAGTTTTATTTGATGGAATTTTAAAACTTATATTTTTTAATGTATTTTGCTCAGTATCAGAATTGGAATATCTAAAACTTACATTTTTAAATTCTATTTCATTGCTTACTAACTTAATGTCTTTAGCACTATTTATCTCTTCGCTTTCAATATTTAAAACTTCTAAATATCTTTTAGCACTAACTTGAGAACGAGTTAAACTATTTATTGTCTGCGATAAGCTGAAAATCGAGCTCGAAATAATTCACATATATGAGTTAAATTGATAAATTTTCCCCACTTCAGATATCGACTTCTCAGCTCCAGTTAAATATATTAATAAACCACCGACTAAGAAAACAATTATTGTTGCAATATCATTTGAAAAGTCATTAAATCTTCAAGCTGTTATATTTAATCTATTAGCTCTAAGCGATATGTCATAAAGTCTGTTGTTTGACTTATTAAAGATCTCGTATCTATCATCCTCTAGATTGTAAGATTTAACTAGTTGAATAAGATTTATATCTTCCTTAACTTTATCATTAATTTCTTCGAAAATTGCATTTTCTTTTCTAAAAAGAGGGAAAATTTTATAGATAATAATTGAGGAAATTATAATTATTAATGGTATCAAAACAAATATACTTATTGAATATAGGATACTTAAAGTTATTGAAAAAACTAATCCTCAAATTAAGTTAAAAATATTTTGTAATATAGATTTAGTTACAAAATAAATACCATCAACAATCTTTCTTATGTCATTACTAAAAAGAGTCATAATTCTTGCGTAACTTAACGAATCGATTTGTTCCTTTTTAAGCTTAATTATCTTATTGAA
The DNA here is from genome assembly GCF_900660655.1 of Mycoplasmopsis anatis. NCBI lineage: Bacteria > Bacillati > Mycoplasmatota > Mycoplasmoidales > Metamycoplasmataceae > Mycoplasmopsis > Mycoplasmopsis anatis. Next base: position 906,721 of record NZ_LR215035.1, read on the forward strand.
CATTATTTTTCTTGTTTCATACCTTGTTTGATTAAGGATATAATTGTTTAATAACGAAGGAATTAAGTTGCACACAAATAATAAAAATGCTGAAACCAAAGTAATTATTATTAATAAATTATAGTTGTCTATTGCTTGGCTATTGCTAGTAAATTTCCATAAAAAAATTTCAATATATTTAATTTCCTTAGTATTAGCATATTCTATAAATTGTCTAATTAATGAAGGAATTAACATAATAACAAAACTTGGAATAAAGTTGAAAACAACTGTAATTAAGATTGTAAATTTCAATTTTGTACTAAATAATTTAATAATCCTTAGCATAATTTAAATTATAATTTAATATATTAATTTATAGTGGTAAAAGGAAGAAATGTTGATAGGTCAAAATTTTATAATTAAATCTCACAAGGAATTAGAAAAAATAGCTAAAGAGATACTAAAAATAAAACCCAAAATTAAATTTATTTTATTAAGTGGTGATTTAGGTGCTGGAAAAACAACTTTTGTAAAATACCTAGCATCAGAGCTTGGAATTAAACAAACCATTACATCCCCAACTTTTAACTATATGAAGAATTATGATGGATTAATTCATATTGATGCATATAATTTAAATGGTGATTTAGATGAATTTGAAGATTTTTTTGAGGATAATATAATAGCTATAGAATGATTTGAGAACTTGAATATGGAATTTCAAGACGCGATAAAAATTAATATTGAAGTAATTGACGAAAACACTAGAAAAATTTACATTGAAAGGGTATAATGAAAGCTTATTTAGATACTGCGACTGAAGATTTTTATGTAGCTATTTTTGATACGAATAATTCATTAATAGATCAAATTTATTTGCAAAATTATCGTAAAAAAGTTTCATTAATTCCCGAGCAATTTAATGAATTGTTAGAAAGAAATTCAATTAAAATTGATCAAATTAGTGAATTTATTACAAATATAGGTCCAGGGTTTTTTACCGGTGTTCGTTCGGGTATGGTCTTTTTTAGAACTATATCGATGCAACTTAATAAACAATTTTCAACTATTTCTACTTTTGAAATTTTGCATGAACAAAATCCAAATTCAAATATTTTATATCTTGATGCTCAAGGTAACAAGATATATAGATTTGATTCAGGACATTATGGACAAGTGAACATAAAAGATTTGATTGATGTTATTGATAATCCAAGTAATATTACATTAAACAAGATAGATTTTGATCATTTATCAAAAAATTTCAATAATTATGTTAAATATTTTAATCAACAAAAAGCTATAGAACAAGAAGTTTTATACATTAAAAAACCCCAAATAGGAGAGAAAAAGTAATGAAAATTTTAGGGATAGAAACTAGTCACGATGATACTTCTATTGCAATATTAGAAAATGGTAAAGTTGTTGATATGTTTACAATTTCACAAGTAGATATTTTTAAGGAATTTGGAGGTACTATACCTGAAATTTCTTCAAGAGAACATGTGCAAAATATCTCAATAATTCATGATTTATTATTAAAAAAACATGATTTAACAACTATTGATTATATAGCATATACTAAAGAGCCTGGTTTGATAGGGACATTACAAGTAGGTTTTTTATTCGCTAATGCTTTGAGTTTATCACTTAATAAACCTTTAATTCCAATCAACCATCTTGAGGGTCATTTTTTTAGTGCAACAATTACTAATGAAGTTACATTTCCTGCTTTATGCTTATTAGTTTCAGGAGGGCACACTCAACTAATATATGCAAAAAACTATTTTGAGACAACTATAATTGGAGAAACTCTTGATGATGCCGTCGGTGAAGTATTTGATAAAGTGTCAAGAAGACTTAATACTGGTTTTCCTGGTGGACCAGCAATTGATAAAATTTTTAACTTATATAAAGGTGAATATATTCACTTTACACAACCCCATACTGAAAATAAATATGATTTCTCGTTTAGTGGTTTGAAGAGTCAAGTGTTAAATTACTGTAACATAACAGAGATGAAAAATATTAAGTTAAATAAAGAGCAAATTGCAAGCTCATTTCAAAAAACTGCAGTTGAATATTTAATAAGTAAAACAAAATTAGCTTTAAAAGAATACAATGTCAATTCATTAATATTGGGTGGTGGCGTTAGTGCTAATTCATTTTTAAGAAATGAGTTTAAAAATCTACATACTAATGTAATTATCCCGGACATGAAATATACTACTGATAATGGAGCGATGATCGCGCAAGTAGCTTATTTAAGGTTAATTAAAAAGGAGTAAAAATTGTCTAATATACCTAAAATTTTCTTTGTTGACCTAGATGGTACATTAATCAATAAAAAGAATAAGAAATTAATTTCTAAGAAGAATTTAATGGCTGTTAATTGAATAAATCAAGAGTCAAAATTTATTATAACCACCGGTAGAAGTTTTTCTGATAAAAAAGTTAAGAAAATCTTAGAAATGACAAATTCAAATACAGCGATTCTCAGTTCAGGGGCACAAATTTTATACGAAAACAAATTAATTCATGAATACTTTTTTGATATTGTTGATGTAAATAAAATAATCAGTATTGCTAAAGAAAATAAAATAAATTTTGCTTTGTTTACTAATGAGCAAGAGTACCTAATTACACAAAATAGTTTATATAAATTATTAGCACGGATTACACAAAGAAAAAGATTAAAAGCCTATCACATTAAGGAAATAGAAAAAATCAATTTAAACAAAGTATTAAAAACCGCTTTTATTGTTTACCCCTTCCAAATAAACAAAATCCTAAAAAAACTAAGATCTACAATTAGTGGAGTTAATTATTTTTCAGCTCATTATAACTGAGTTATTGAGATAACATCTTCAAGTGTTTCTAAGGCTTCTCAAGCATTGGAAATTTGTCAGAAATTTAACATAGACCCTAAAGATTGTATAAACTTTGGAGATTCAATGGCTGATGAAGATTTATCAAGAATCTTGGGGAAATCAGTAGCTATGCAAAACGGAGATTTTGAATATATAAAGAATGCAACGTTTATAGCTCCTCATTATAAATACGACGGTTTTTATCATGTCGTAAGTGAATTATTAAACAAAAACGAAAGGAAATAATGGACAAGATTATTAAAAAACCAAAAATCATTTTTATCGATTTAGACGGGACTTCATTAGACATAAAAGATTCTTCGCATTCCAATTTTAGCTTAGAAAACATCAATGCCATTGAAGAAGTTTCTAAGGAAATACCGATTATTGTGTCAACTGGTAGAGGATATAATAGCGAAACATTAAGAATACTCAAAACTATAAATGCAAAAAATTTTATCTTATGAAATGGAGCTAAAATATTCATAGACAATAAAGAGGTTGTTTCCAAAAAAATTGATGAACAAGTTTTACACAATCTATTATTAGATATTTCAAAAAGTAAAGTTCTTGGGATATTAAACTCTGACCTAAAAAAAAGTTTTACAAACTCTATTATTTTTAAAATTATTGATGTTTTTAAGGGCTTTAAAAATAATGATAACTATCTTAATACAGTACCGTTTGATACTTTTAAAGTGTTAGTTTTTGCAATATCAAAAAGAAAATTGTCTAAGTTGAAAGCAGAATGGTCTGAAAAATACAAGGGTGTTTTACAAATAGCATTTTGCGGTAAACAAAACTCAATTATAGAAATTACATCAGTCACTGCAAGTAAAGGTATATCTGAAAAAGAATATTGTGAAATGTTCGGGATAGATCCAGAAAATGCTATGCATATTGGCGATTCTATGAATGATGCATCTGCTAAAAATATGCTTGGAACTGTAGTTGCGATGAAAAATTCTTCAGATTTATTTAAGGATATTGCTGACATTGTGCTAGATTTTGATTATAAAAATGCCGGATTAGCCAAATTTATACGACAATTTGTAAATTCAAAAAAATAGTTTTAGTGATTTTATCCGCTTAATAAAAATTTATTTTAATATATAATATTGCTTATAGCGCGCACAAATTAAATGCATATTTATAAAAACTATTTTTTGGTAAAATATATATGCTAATTTATACGGATAGGTTCTAGCTGAAAGACTAGACTTAGGTGGTTTTAGCGCTAAAACATAGTTAAATAATAATGAAAGGAAATGACAATGGCAAAATTAGATTTTGATCGTAGTAAAGAACACGTTAACGTTGGTACAATCGGTCACGTTGACCATGGTAAAACAACTTTAACAGCTGCTATTGCTACAGTTTTATCTAAAAAAGGATTATCAGAAGCTCGTGATTATGCTTCTATCGATAATGCTCCTGAAGAAAGAGCACGTGGTATTACAATTAATACATCACACATCGAATACCAAACAGAAAAACGTCACTATGCACACGTAGACTGTCCAGGTCACGCTGACTACGTTAAAAACATGATTACAGGGGCTGCTCAAATGGATGGTGCTATCTTAGTTGTTGCTGCAACAGATGGACCTATGCCTCAAACACGTGAACACATTCTTTTATCTAAACAAGTTGGAGTACCTCGTATCGTTGTATTCTTAAACAAATGTGATATGTTAGAAGGTGAAGATGAAATGATCGACCTTGTTGAAATGGAAGTTCGTTCACAACTTTCAGAATACGGGTTTGATGGAGACAACGCTCCAGTTATTCGTGGATCAGCTTTCCAAGCTCTTCAAGGTGATGCAAAATACGAAGAAGCAATTATGGAATTAATGGACGCAGTTGACACATACATTGAAACACCTATTAAAGAATTCGATAAACCATTCTTAATGGCTGTAGAAGACGTTTTCACAATTACAGGACGTGGAACAGTTGCTACAGGACGTGTAGAACGTGGTAAATTAGAATTAAACCAAGAAGTTGAAATCGTTGGATTAAAACCAACTAAAAAAACAGTTGTTACAGGAATTGAAATGTTCCGTAAAAACCTTAAAGAAGCTCAAGCTGGGGATAACGCTGGATTATTACTTCGTGGTGTAAACCGTGAAGATATTGAACGTGGGCAAGTTTTAGCTAAACCAGGTTCAATTATTCCTCACACAGAATTTGAAGCTGCTATTTATGTACTTAAAAAAGAAGAAGGTGGACGTCACACACCATTCTTCAAAAACTATAAACCTCAATTCTACTTCCGTACAACAGACGTTACAGGTGGAGTTGAATTCGAAGCTGGACGTGAAATGGTTATGCCAGGTGAAAACGTTAACTTAAAAGTTAAATTAATCGCTCCTATCGCTGTAGAAGAAGGAACAAAATTCTCTATTCGTGAAGGTGGACGTACAGTTGGTGCTGGTTCAGTAACAAAAATTATTAAATAATTTAAAAAAACACAGGATTTGAAATCTTGTGTTTTTTATTTAATCTTTATCATAACATCATAATCAACACTAATATTATTAGCATTATATTTTAGAACACCTAAAACAACGCCACCTTGTTTTTCTTTGTCATAAATAATATCTTTAATATCGATTGATACTAAATTCTTGTATTCTTCTTTAATGCTTATTGTCAGATTATCTTTAGTTAATTCATCATAATTATCATTCTTTAAAGAGACTTGAATAAAATTATTAGCAAAATTATTAATGTATGAATTGATGTAATTTTCAAAAATATCATCACCCTTAGAGACTGCTAAATCTTGATCATTTTGATTGATTCACATTTCTTTAATATCATAAAATTGGTTTTTGTGATTTACTATTCCTGAAACCGCACCTGAAGTAGGATCACATAATACTCAAGCATCAAATCAAAGAGATCTTGTTTCATCTTTTAAATTAGCATGATTGGTTGTAAATTCTTCTGAAGGTATTTGACTTTCCAAAGTTCTTATAATATCGTTTCTATTAACAACAATTTTTTTATTTTCACCATTGCTATAGTCTTTGTAAAATATAATTTTTTGCTCTTCATCTTCACTGAACTTAAAGAATTCCTCAATTTCATCACTTAATTTATTATGTCCTGGATGTCCTTTGTAATAGATATTATATTCATCTTTATATTTGTCCACAACATGCATAACGAAGTTTCATTCACTTTCTAATGATGTTCCTAAAATAATCATTGACTTTTTATTATTATGATTTTTATCAACATTAATACTATCTCTAATTTTTTCTCAATCCAATCCAATAATTTCTGGTCAATATGAAAACATTCTTGAATTGTTTTTTGTTCTATATTCAAAGATATAATCTTTTATTTCTTTATTTTCTTTAGATAATAATTTAATGTTTTCATAACCCATCAACTTTAATTTATCTACATCGTTTTGGTAACTAAAATAATAGTAAATATTTTTATATATTTTTGGTAATAAATAATTTTCAGAACGATTTACATAAAAACTATTTTGAACATATTTTTTAATTTGTTCATCACTCTTTCCAACATCTTCTAATTCATATTTTAATCAGTCGCTTAATTTAATGTGTAAATTATCAGATATATATTTACCAATAATATTAGAATCCTCAAGACCTCTTATGATTAAATTGTTAACTTGTGCTAATTCAATTAAAGGTAAGTAAAATCTTAAATTATCAGAATTTATTCAAAGATTAATTTTTTTATCCTTATTAGTGGTCATTATATCTTTAACATTTTTAATTAATTCATCTATATAAAATATTCCTAATTTACGGACTGATGAAACATTTCTTATTTCTGCTTCATAAGCTTTTAGTTCAGTTGAACTATCGTTATTGATTTTGATTAGTTCATTTTCTTTATTTCTATAATAAATCGATCTTTCATTTTTAATAAAATTCTCTAATTTTTCAAAATTTATGTTTTTTACTAATGGAGAATTTGAAGAATAAAAATAATGTGTTTCGGTTTTAGAAAGCATTGCTAATCTTAAATTATTATAAAATGGTTGAACACCATCATGTACAAAGAAAATATTTATATCAGACGAATTTAATGCATTAATTGCGTCATTTGTCTCATCGTCCACAAATTCAACATGTTCATTTCTATTAAAATTCTTCTCAGCAGCTAATTCAAAATCATAAATGAATCTATCACCATAATATTTACTAACTACAGTTCCACCAGCAATCATACCACATACAACAACTATAGATACAAGTCAAAGACTATTTTTGATTCATTTTTTCATAATATTCCTCAAATTATTTTTTTACTTACTAACTATTTAAAGCAAAGCTCACAATATCTTACTTCTTTAATCAGATTGAATTTATTAAAATATTTTAATATCACCTTCATACTTAGAAGAAATAACACTTAAAATAACTTCATCAGCAATATTTATTGTTTGCAAATAAATTGATAATCCACCACAAATATAAATATCGTTATTATTATTTTTCATTTTTTACAAAATATATATTGTTTATTAATCTTTCATTTTTTCTATCAACTTGAATAAAAAGATCATTAGTCAAAATGTATACATTTTTTGCTCTTGAAAGACCATTTTTAATTGATAAAAAGTTCTTTTACCTATTAGGATATTTTGGTTTGAAATAGTTTTTTTGAAAAAATCCATTTCATATTTTATTTTTCAAGATAATTTATCTTTATTATCTATAAAGCTATTTTTATCGCAAGCTAATATAAACTTTTATCACTATGAAATTATAACAAAAGCAAAAATAAAATTGCCTATTTAGTATAAGCAATTTTAGTAAAACAATTATTTTTTAAGGTTGTAGAATGTTTCACTACCTAAGAATTTACTTACTGACCCTAATTCTTCTTCAATAGCTAATAAACGGTTGTATTTTGCAATACGGTCTGTACGCGATAATGAACCAGTTTTAATTTGTCCTGTATTCATAGCAACAGCAACATCAGCAATTGTAGAATCTTCTGTTTCACCTGAACGGTGTGAAACAACTGCTGTCATATTAGCTTTTTGAGCCATTTGGATTGCTTCAAATGTTTCAGAAACTGTTCCGATTTGATTTAATTTAATTAGAATTGAATTCATTGATTTTTCTTTAATTGCACGTTCTAAGATTTTTACGTTTGTAACGGTTAAATCGTCACCAACAACTTGAACTCTATCACCATATTGAGCAGTAAATTTCTTAAATCCTTCTCAATCACTTTCAGCAAAACCATCTTCAATAGAAATAATTGGGTATTTATCTACTAAACTTCCTAAGTATTGAATCATTTCATCGCTTGTATAGCTTAATTTAACATTTCCTAAGTTTTCAAATCCAACACGTTTTTCGTCGATAGCTGCTTTTAATTTTTTGAATGTGTATGCGTTATTTTCATATAATTCACTACATGCTGCATCCATTGCGATAGCAACTGCTTTTTCTCCTGAACGAGCTGGAACATATCCAGCAGCTTTAATAGCTTCAACTAAGAAATCTAAAGCTTCTTCATGTGATCTGAAGTTTGGAGCGAATCCACCTTCATCACCAACTTGAATACCATGACCTGCTTTTTTCAATAATTTAGCCAAGTTGTGGAATACCATATTAGCCATTTGTAAAGCTTCTCTAAATGATTTTGCTCCAACAGGCATAATCATAAATTCTTGGAAATCTAATGTATTTGAAGCGTGTTCACCACCATTAATAACGTTTAACATTGGTAATGGTAATTGATGAGCATTAAATCCACCTAAATATTTATATAATGGTAAATCTAGTTCATCAGCTGCAGCTCTAGCAACTGCTAAAGATACACCTAAGATAGCATTAGCACCAAAGTTTGATTTTGTTTCTGTACCATCTAATTCAATCATTTTGTAATCGATTGCACGTTGTTCAGTAACTTCCATTCCTAAAAGTTCTGGAGCAATATCGTTGTTAACATGGTCAACAGCTAACATAACACCTTTGCCACCAAATCAATTAGATTCATATTTAGAACCTTTATCTCTTAATTCTAAAGCTTCTCTTGAACCAGTTGAAGCTCCAGAAGGAACCATCGCTGAACCATATCCACCTAATTCTGTTTCAACTATAACTTGAACAGTAGGATTACCACGTGAATCTAAAACTTCACGAGCATGAATTTTTGTAATTGCTGACATTTTTTCTCCTTTTTCAATATATTAAAAAAATTATAGCATTATTAAATTGATGTTATCTTATTTAATTTACTAAGAGAAAAATTTATGTAAATATTTCACAAAAAAAGTAGGCCTAACCTACTTTGATTAATGATTTTACTTCGATATCTTTGTCAAAAATTTCTCTACCGTTCAAATCACATAATTCCATTAATAAAACAATTTTTTTAACTTTAACACCTTGAGACTCTAATAATTTTACTATCGCCTTAGTTGTTCCTCCAGTCGCAAGCACATCATCAACAATCGCAGCTGTTTGACCTGGTTTAACAAATCCCTTTTGTAATTCTAATTTATTTGAACCATATTCTAAATCATATTCCATTGAAATTACTTCGCCTGGCAATTTATTTGGCTTTCTAACCATAATAAATGGTTTCTTTAGAAAAGCAGCAACCGGAGTACCAAAAAGAAACCCTCTTGCATCTGGCCCAACAATAATATCACAATCTTTACATAACTCAGCCATTTGTGTTATTGTATAATTTAATACTTCCCCATCAGCTAATAATGGAGATATATCTTTAAATAGAATTCCTTTTTTTGGAAAATCTGGAACATCTCTTATAAATTTTTCTAAATTCATTTTTATCCTTTTTAGTTTACTTGAACATCTTCAAAAAACATTAAAACATCATCTTCTTGAATATCATTAAAGTTTTTTATATGACAACCAAAATCTTTTCCTTTTACAACTTCTTTAGCATCATTTAGCTCACGTTTTAATGAATCTATGCTACCTTCATGTATTAATTTACCTGTTCTGTAAACTTTGATTTTTGAATTCGCTCTAACAACACCTTCATCCATCATCGCTCCAGCAATATTACCAACTTTTGAGTAAAAGAAAACTTTTATAATGTGTGCTTCTCCAACTTTTTTCTCTTCATACACTGGTGCTTTTTCACCTTCAAGCATTTTTTCACATGACTCAATTATTTTATAAATAACATCATGTGAAGAAATTGTAACACCTAAATTAGCGGCTGATTGTTTTTGTGCTGCAGTAGGTTTGTTATTGAAAGTGAAAATTGTAGCATTAGATGCTTGAGCTAGAAGTAAATCACTATTATTAATTGTTCCTGCAGCTCAACTAACTACTTTTATAACTGCCTCATCGTTATTTAGGCCGTCGATTTTATGTTTAATAGCTTCAGCAACGCCATGAACATCAGATTTAACAATTACATTTAATACTTTCTTACCATCTGAATCTAAAGTGGCTTGATTTCTTTGATAAAGTTCATTTTGTTTATCGATGGCATTTTTTTCTGCAGCTAATTTTTTAGCAAACTTTTCATCAGAAAATCCAACAAACTTATCTCCAGCCATAGGAATATAATTTAATCCACTTACTACAACCGGCATACCAGGAGTGGCTTTTGAAATTTCTACACCATTTGTATCAGTTAATAATCTAACTCTTCCATATCTAGAACCAGCAACAATGAAATCCCCTTTAATAAGTGTTCCATTTTTTATAATTAATGTAGATACTGCTCCAATTCCTTTATCTGTTCTTGACTCAATTACTACACCAATTGGATATCTATTTGGGTTAGCTTTTAAGTCTAGTAATTCAGCTAGAGTATTAATAGCATCAAATAATTCATCAAGTCCTTTACCTTTAAGTGCTGAACCTGTAACCAACATTGTGTCACCACCATATTCCTCAATGATAACATCATTTTCTGCTAATTCACCTTTAATTCTGTCTAAGTCTTTATTTGGTTTATCCATTTTGTTAACAAAGACAATAATAGGAACATCAACTGCTTTAGCGTGTTGAATTGCTTCAACAGTTTGAGGCATAACTCCATCATCGGCTGCGACAACTAAAACAACTATATCAGTAATTTTAGCTCCTCTAGCTCTCATAGAAGTAAATGCTTCATGACCTGGTGTATCTATAAATGTAATTTTATTCTTTTTATATTCAATTTGGTATGCACCAGTGTGTTGGGTAATTCCACTTGACTCTGTTGCCACAATATTTGAATTTCTAATTTTATCAATTAATGTTGTTTTACCGTGGTCTACATGTCCCATAACTGTGATTATAGGAGCTCTTTTTTGTAAATCTTTTTCTTTGTCTTTAAACTCAACCTCATCCAAGAAATTACCTGCGTCAACACTTGTTTCTTTATTAAAATCAAAACCGTATTCCAGACATAATTCAGCAATTTCTTCCTCATCTAAAACATAATTAAGGTTGTAAACTTTACCTTTTAAGAAAAATCTCTTAATAATATCATTAGTATTGATTTTTGTTTTTTCAGCAAAATCGCTTATTGACATTTTTCCTGTGAAGATAAAAACACCATCTTTTAATTCGGTTTTGACAGCAGACATTTGTTTTTTTACTTCTTCAACATTACTAATTCTATTTAACTTTTTTTCCATAAGACCTCCATTAATTCGTTATAAATCTTATTGTAAACTTCTGAATTCACATTTGTTCTAAAAGCTCTATTTAATGCTTTAATTTTAATGAACTGAGACCATAATTCAGGGTCATTTTTCAAATAGCAACCCCTACCATTTTTTGTTTTATTAATATCTAATGAAATTTCATTTCTTTCTTTTTTATAATCAAATCTGATTAATTGAGAAATATCTAAAATTTCATGGGTAACTACACACTTACGTGTATAGCTATTATTTTTCTCACTCATCGTCAAAATCACTTAAATCTAAATTCGAATCAAGACCGTAATTAGCTAGGTCTGAATCAACCTTAAAGTCTCTAAGTTCAATTTTTGCTTTTTTGTATTCTTTATCTACCGATTTCTTTTCTTTTTCAGGTTTTTCGCTCATTACTTCATCTTCGAATTCATCATCGAATTCACTAACTTCATTATCATCGAAAATTTTGTCAAAATCAATATCGTTTAAGAAATCATACTCATCACTATTTTTAGATTCTTTTTCAAGTTCAAGCACATTTTCTTCATTGAAATAATCATCAAGATTTAATTTTTCTGGTTTTTTAGATTTTGGTTTTTCTACCTTAGGTGTTGTTTCAACTTTAGCTTTATCTAAACTTGAAGCTTGTTGTTCCATAAATTCAGAAACATCTTGAGCAAATTCATTAATATCAAAATTAAATCCTGAAAAGAAATTATTACTTCTTGTTGGTTTTTTAGTTTTAACTTTCTTAATTAATGGTTTGTCGTATTCCTTAGATTCCTTAAACGGAATTTCTTTTTCAATCGCTTCTTCAGTAGTGATTGCTTCTAGGTTTACGCCTGTTAAGTTTTTAGCTAATTCAATATTTGAACCTTTTTTACCTATTGCAACAAGAATATTTTCTTTTTTAAGAATAATATATGCTGAATCATTGTCAGGAGTTTTAAATACTACGTCAACAACTTTAGCAGGTGACATTGCATTAATAATAAATTGTCTTAGATCCTCAGAGAATGGAATGACATCCAATTTTTCACCCTCTAATTTTTCACTAATAGATAAAATTCTTAAACCATTAACACCAATTATTGAAGCTGCTGCGTCAATATTTTGATCATGAATAGATCTAACAGCGATTTTTGATCTTTCACCTGGTTGTCTTACTGCCTTAACAATCTCTACCGAACCATCTGAAATTTCTGGAATATCATTTTTAAGTAAATCTTCCACAGCTTTTGGTGAATCCGTAGAAACTAGACATTGACTTAATTTACTTTCTTCGTGAACTTCTTCAAGATAAACATCAATAATTGAACCCGGTTTCATTTGTAAACGTCTATTTACTTTATTATTTGGTAAAAAAGCAGTAACATTGTCTTCGAAAATCATATTATATGAACCATTATTATTCTTAGAAAGAACTCTAGCTTTTAGTCTTTGCCCGATTAAATTAGAATATTTATTAAATACTTTTTGTTTTTGGTTTATTTTTAATCTTTGAATAAATCCATTTCTTATTACAGTTTTGATTCTTTCACTTAATAAATTAAAATCAATAGTGTATTTAACAATATCTCCAACATTACAATTTGGATGCAATGTTGAAGCTTCACTTATTGTAATAAACGAAATTCTTTCTGGATCATTTTCTGACAGAAATTCAAAATCATCTTCAACAACTTCCATATTCTTATTAAAAATAATTACTTTTTCTTCGTCATTATCTAACTCAAAAATAATTTCGGCTTCTGGATCTATATCCCTATTTATAGCTTTGGTTGTTTCTTGTGAGAAAAAATCACAAACTTCTTCTTTTGAAAGATTATTACTTAATGCATAACCTTTAATAACTTTATATCAATCTTTTTTTATTAACTCACTTTTGTTAATAAAAGTTTCATTTACATCATTTATTTTTTTAACAGCCATGATTACTCCTAAAATTTAATGTATTTTTCTATCTTATTAATATCAATTTTTGATAACTTAATTTTTCTAAATTGTCCATGATCATTCCACTTTAATAATATGTCTTCTGGATTATATTCAAGTATTTCACCAATATATGTATCGTTTTTGTTTATTGATTTGTTTAATTTAACTTTGATAAAAGTGCCTATTTTATCGACCAATTCGTCAAATGTATATTCTAATTTTTCACCTTTAGACATAACTGTTAAACCATATTCATCTTTAAATCAAGCAACACTTTCAAGATATTCATTCAATAGTGTAGTTCATGTATTTACTTGATTTAAATCATTTACATTAACTGTTACTTCAAGCATTTGTTGATTAAATTCATTAGTCAATTTTGCATCAATGATCATATCTCCAAAATGTTTTTTTAATTCTTCTTTGTAATTCAATTTATCCTCCAAAAATAACAAAAGTTGCATAAATGCAACCCGTCTATCCTGAATGCTTTTAAATTATAGCATAATCGATTTGATTATCATTTTTAAAATAAAAAAATCATATAGTGTTAATTACACACTACATGAAATATTTATTTATTCATTAATTCATTTTCTTTGTCTTTAACAATCGCAGAAATTTCATTAATATATTTATCCACTTCTTTTTGAACAATTTCTAAAACTCTTTTTTGTTCATCTTCTGAAATGCTATCGTCGCCTTTAATAGATTTATTTACATCTTGTCTAGCATTTCTTACTCCAACTTTTGCTTGTTCAGAGTGTTTTGGAAGTGATTTTGTTAATTCTCTTCTTCTTTCGGTTGTTAATGCTGGAAATGTAATTCTTACTTGATTTCCTTCATCGACAGGTGTTATTCCTAAATTTGCATTATTAATTGCTTTTAAAATGTCTTTAACTGAAGATTGATCATAAGGTTTGATTAATAATTGTTGTGGCTCAGGTACTGAAATATTCGCTAATTCATCTAACGAAGTTGGTGTACCGTAATAATCCACTTTCACTCATTTAACTAATTGAGGATTTGCTCTACCTGTTGAAATTTTTGATAATTCAAACTTAAGATGTTGAATTGATTTTTCAGCAGCTTCTTTGATTTCTAATAAATATAATTCTATGTCCATTATTTTACCACCTCTGTATGAGTTATTTCACCCTTTAATGCTCTAACAATAGCATTGGGTTCTGCAATATTGAAAACAATAAGGGAAATGTTGTTATCTCTAGCCATGCTTGTGGCTGTCAAGTCCATAACTTGAAGTTTTCTTTCAAGAATTTCATCGTAAGTAATTTTATTAAAACGTTTAGCATCAGGGTTTAATTTAGGATCACTATCATAAACACCTTCAACCTTATTTTTACCCATTAAAATAACTTCTGCACCAACTTCTGAAGCATATAATGTAGCTGCTGTATCAGTTGTAAAATAAGGTCTACCTGTTCCTCCAACAAAAATCACAACTTCACCATCTTTTAAGTATTTTAATGCTTTTTCATTTACATAATTTTCTGCAACTTTAGCATCAATATTTATAGAACTTTGAACTCTTGAAGGTAACCCATGTTGTTCAAAACCGCTTCTTAATGCTAACCCGTTCATAATTGTTGCTAGCATACCTATATAGTCTGCACGGTTTCTTGGAATACCATTTTTTGCAGCGGAAGCTCCTCTTCAAAAATTTCCTCCACCGATAACAACGGAAACTTCGACACCCATATCGACGATTTCTTTTAACTGTTTAGCGATATTTGCCACTAATTCATAATCAATAGCTAAATGTTTTTCTTTATTAACTAATCCTTCACCAGAAAGTTTAACTAATATTTTTTTATATTTCATATAATCACATCCTTATAATTTGCTATGTATTGATTATAAATTATTTTAAAGGTTTTTAAATTATATTTTATAATTTATCTAGACAGGGGTATTCACATCTTGTGGATTGAGAAACACTCTTAGAGCTGATCTAGGTAATGCTAGCGTAGCGAGTCAGTTTTTAAGTTCCTTCCTGTCGGAAAGGAATTTTTTATATGCGTTTTAAAAAAACAATTACATCTAGTTTATTAATTTTAAGTAGTTTAACATTTTTAAGTTTATCCTCTTCATGTAATAAAAATAAGGAAAATAATGATGTGATAAATATTTCACTAATTTCTCCTTGGATGGAAGATGAAAATAAACCTGAACAAATAAGAAAGAGTTTCGAAAGCAAATTACAATCAATTATAGGAAACAAAGTAAAAATTAAGGTTTCGTACTCTTCTGATGACTATTTAGTTAATTTACAAAATATTAATAAAGGGGTGGTAGATTTAGCGTTTGTTTCACACTCTAGTTTTGAGAATTATATAAGTGAAAATCAAGATAAAAGTAACAGAATTAAACCAATAATCCAAACATTAACTAAGTCGTTTAAGTATGATACTGATAATTTTATCTATGTAGATGGAACTGAAAATGACAAAATTATCTCTAATGCCAAACTACAAAGTGAATTATTTAATAAAAAAAGATATAGCGAATGAGATTATCCATGGAATGGTTCTGTATATGAATATTTTTATGATGATAAACTTGTAGATTTTCAACGGGGAATAATTTGAATATCAGGAACTGATGATGTAAGGCAAAAAATAATTAAAGCATGAAATGAAAAAGATTGAAAAACTTTTAGAAGTTTTGGTATTGTTCATGGTAGTGCTGATTCAGGAAGTAAATATTTATTACCTGAGAAATTATTAAAAAAGCATTTTAATAAAAACGATAATGCATTTAGCTCATTAGCTTCAGAAATAACAAATTATTCAAATTATTTCATAAACGGAAAAACAAAAGACATGCTTAAAAATAATCATTTTCATATTTGTTTTGATAATGAAGGTTCATATTCTTGAACTCAAAATACAAAAGATAATATAGATAAGTACACTCCGCTAAATAACGAAAAAATGGAAATTTTAGCCTTAACAGATCCTTTACAATATAACATTGGTGTAGTAAATACTAATAAAGTAAATTCTGAAATACAAAACTTAATTGTTTCATCTTTAATTCAACTTTACACTTCAAATCAAGATGATTGAGGAAAAACTGTTGGATTTTATGGTTATGCAAAATATAAATAAAATTGAATTGAAAAACCTTTTTGTGTCTGATAAAAATAATTTGTTATTAAGTAATATTAATCTTGATTTTCATGAAGGTGAATTAGTTGGAATCATAGGAAAAAGCGGAGCTGGTAAAACGACAATTTTAAAAACAATTATTTCATTTGACAATATAAAATCAGGTGAAATATCGTTTAATGGTTCAACAGTAAAAGCAAAAAAAGATATCAAGAATTTTAGGAATAACATATCATATATTTCACAATTTCCGAACTTAGTAAATGACATTAGTGTACTCGATAATATAAATAGACTATGTGAATTTAGAACAAATTGGTTTAAAAGAATCTTTTGGAACCCAAAAACAAACGAAACAAAAAAACTCATCGATATTCTTAGAAAGTTTGGTCTTGAAAATAAAATATTCGAGAAAACCGATAAGTTGTCAGGAGGGGAGAAGCAAAGACTTTTGATTGCAATTGAATTTTTTAATGATAAAGCAATTATTTTTGCTGATGAACCCACTTCAAATTTAGATGTATTAAACTCAGAGAAGATAATGAAAGAATTTAAGGAGGTGTCAAAAAATAAATTGATTGTTATAAATATTCATGATCTTAATTTAGCAACAAGATTTTGTGATAAGTTAATTTGTTTAGAAAATGGTACCGTTAAGAAAATAATTCATAAAGAAGATTTTAGTAAAGGTAATTTAAATGAATTTTTTGACTAATATTCAAAATTTACTATATTGAAAAAATGGTAACAACAAAAAAATCAAGTCATTTTGAAAATATTTGATTTATCTAATTTTGATTGCTTTCTTTATATATTGCTTAATTGATTTAAACTTTTTTACAATTTATTCAGATAATTTAATTGACTTAAAAAACACAATTTACAAATTCTTTTTATTCAATACATTTGATGAGAAAAATTTTGTAAATAATAGTTTATGAATGATTAATTGAATATATTTTTCAAGAACCATTCAATACGTTGTTTTAGGTAATTTTTTTGGTTTTATTTTTTCTATATTCACCGCTTTTTATTCTACTAAGAAATTCCATAAAAATAAATATGCAATATTGCTTGTGAAATTTATAATTATTTTCTTAAGAGTTTTACCGGTGTTTGTTTTTATTTCATTAATAAGTAATTCATTTAGTGGAGTTTTAGGAGCCTCTCTAATAATATTTTGATTTACTTGAATATGATTAAGTTCATATTTGACTAATCTTTTTGAAAACACTTCAGATGTGGAATATTGACAAATGATCTACTCAGGTAAAAGTAAGCTTAAATCATTTTATAAAAATATAATACTAAGAAATCGACCAAAAATAATACTTATGTATTTTCTGTCTCTAGAATCAAATATTAGATGAACCACTGTTTTAGGTGCTGTAGGTATTTCAGGTATAGGTTTTTTATTTGAATTATATCAATCTAAAAATGAATATCTTGCAATTACTATTTTATACTTGTTTATATTAATTTTCTCATTAGAAATAATTATGCTTATATTTAACAAATGACTTTTTAACGCCCATAGATTAAAAACAAATTCAATCATGTTAAATAATATAAACAATCGTAAATTACACATAGTTTTATTAATATTGTTTTTGGTAACCATTTTAATATCGGTGGGAATTATTAAAGATTTTCAAACACAAAAAATTAACTTCCATAACTTCTTTAGGACACTTATACGCTTTTTATCTCCTAATTTTAGTGACTATAATAAATCTGAGTTCAACGGGTTGCTTTGGACATGAAGAATTATTAAACAGTCGTATGTTTGTCTTATTATCTCATTATTTTGCAGCCTAACTTATTCAATATTTTTATCTGAAAAAATGAATCATTGAATAATTTCGTATATTTTTAGAACAGTTCTATCATTTTTAAGAATGCTTCCTTCGATATTTGTTTTCTATCTATTAAACATTTTTCTCGACAGTGTTGGTGCTATGAGTTGAACTTTAGCTTTTACTTCATTTAGAGGGTTAACTAAGTATATTTCTGAAAGTATAAATTCTATTGATATAAAATACTTTGAATACTACAAAATAATGAAAAAAAACAAAATTTTTACTTATAAAAAATTAGTGCTACCATTTATCAAAAAGGATTTAATAAGTTACATTCAATTAGAATTCGAAAACACTTGTAGAGATAGTTTATTTTATGGTTCTTTTACAGGTTGAGGCTTAGGAAACTTATATATTATTTATAGTAAAAAGGATGATATCGAAAAAATATCAGCAATTTTAATACCCATTACTATTATGTTTGTTTTATTCGAACTAATATCGATGTATTTAAGAAGAAATCGAAGGTAATCAAGTCACATGATATGTGATTTTTTTTATAAAAAATCACGAATTAATCGTGATAATTATTATTTTTTATTGTAATTATATTTTTCATATAAATCTGGATTATTTTGTAATAAATAATGTTTAGCAACTTTTCTGTCAATTAAAACTTCAGCGATTTTTTGCGGATTTATATTCATTGTATCTCTATCTTTTTCTGTAGTCATTGACATAAGAGTTCTATATTCTTTTTCTATTTCACCATCTACTAAGGTGATTTTTAGTGATCTAGGTAATCAAGAACGAATAAAATTCATCTTAAACGCTTTAGATGTTTGTGATTTAAATTGATCATAATGTTGTTTTTTGATTTCTTCAAATTCTTTATCACTCATTTGTATTTGCTTATTTTCAATTTTAAATTGGGAAATAAAATCATGTAATCTTCTATCAATTTCTGAATCAATAAGTTCTTTAGGTTCATCTTCAGAAATGTCAATTTTGTTTATAAGTGATTCATAAATAGAAAGAGCATAATTGTGTAATTCTTTATTGAATAGTTGTTCAACAACGGTTGAAATAATAAATTTCTTAGCATCTTCTCTATTTTGTATCTCAGGAACTCCAATAAGTGTTGCATTTTCATCGGTGATAGGCATATTTTTCACTTCTCTAACTCTAATAACATCGACTCCATATTCTTTATTCTCAATGTTGATTTCAACATGAGATCCAACTTTAGCACCTTCTAAGGCAACATCAAGTTCTTTGTGGAATGGATCTTTTTCACCTTCACTATCAAATATGTACTCGGTCTTGTTTTCTAAGTTTGATTGTCTATCTGTAATTTTAATTAATACTAAATTATTTTTCTCAATTGCACTATTAGCTTTATCTATTTTAAATGCATATGAATTCATAAATGAATCAATAAATGGTTGAATTTGAGGTGTTTCTTCTAATTTATCATTAATTTTATACTCTGGTTTAACATCTAAATTGCTAAATCTTTCAAGATTATCAATGTAAAAGAAATGCAATTCCGCAGTACACTCTTCTATTTTTGATACTATGTTTTTAACAAGAGGAGAGAAATATATTCTAGAATAATCATTTGAAAATTCCCTAAAACATTCACCAATTTTATTTGAAATAAAACTTGAAGTCGCAATATTTAAAATATCATTTTGATTAAAATCTTTCTTACCTGAGTTTTGTAAAAAATCAGTTGCATTTTTTTGCTCAGTTAATCATTCGTTTATATTAGCATCAATTTTTTTAATTAAAACTTTATTGTTTTCCATTTTTATTCAACCTCCACTGGTACACCATTTCAAATTAAGTAATTAATAGCTTCACCTATTGCATCATCTTCATGATCACCGATAACAAAATCTGCTGCTTCTTTTGCATCTTTGGTTCCATTACCCATAGCAATTCCAATTCCACATTTTGTAAGCATTTCTGTGTCATTTCCGCTATCTCCAAAAGCAATTACATCTTCGATTTTTAACTTAAGTTGTTGACACAAATATAAAAGCCCTTGGAATTTAGAAATACCTTTTTTATTAACATCTGTATAAACTGAATTTGTTAAAACAACTTGATATTTATCTCCAAGTGCTTTTTGCATTTCTTTAGTATTTTCTACAGCCCTATTTTTTGGACTTCTAATCGCTACTTGAGTAATAGATGCATTTTCTTCTTCTAGTGCAACTCTAACTTGGTCTTCAGTAAATCTATTTAATATTGATAAATCCATTGTTTCGTTTTCTAATCATGATGGTAAATTGTTATCATCATTTGAAAAAATAATTGTTCCATTGAAAGCATCTGTATCTACTGAAAAAATCAATTCGTCTTTTCTAGCTTTTTCTAACATTACTTCAAAAGCATCCATACCTATTGATCCTAATATGGTCGTTTCATTTTTTTCTAAATCAAAAATTAATGCCCCATTAGAACAGACTAAATAATCTATATATTTAAGAACACCATTATTTATAAGTGGAATTACCTTTAGCAAACCCCTACCAGTTGCAATTACATTTGTTGAACCAAATCTTTTTGCCTCCATTAACATTTTTTCAGTCTCGGGATGTAAGGTATTGTCTTTTCTTAAAATTGTTCCATCAAGATCAAAAGCTAAAACCTTATTTGCTAATCCTTTTTTCTTTCTACGAACAACAGGCATTAATTTTCAACCTTTCTTTTAAGAGTAGGAAATAGAAGAACATCTCTAATTGAACTCTTTTCGGTAAATAACATACATAATCTATCAATTCCAATTCCACATCCACCTGCTGGAGGCATTCCGTATTCTAACGCTTCTATAAAATCATAGTCTATATCACTAGCTTCGTCATTACCTTTATTTTTCTCTTCTAATTGCAACTCAAATCTTTCGAGTTGATCAATTGGATCATGAAGTTCGGTGTACATATTAGCATATTCTTTTGTGTTAATAAATAACTCTGCTCTTTCGGTAAATCTTGGGTCTTTTCCTTTAGCTGTTAAAGGAGAGATTTCGATTGGATGTCCATAAACAAATGTAGGTTGAACTAAGGTCTCTTCAATTAATACTTCAAAAAGTTCATTAATAATGTGACCAATTGTAAAGTATTTTTCAACTTTAACCTTATATTTCTTTGCTACTTCTACAGCCTCGTCAAAACTAATTGCTCTAAAATTTACACCTGTTGCTGACGAAACTGCGTCAACCATGTCAATTCTATTAAATGGCTTAGATAAATCAATTTCGACATCACCATTCATAACTTTTTCTTTACCTAGTTTTTTAGCTATTTCTTTGAAAAGTGTTTCTGTACGATTCATCATTCCTTCTAAATTAGAATAGGCTTCATAAAATTCGATACTTGTAAATTCAGGGTTGTGAGTTGTGTCGATACCTTCATTTCTAAAAATTCTTCCAATTTCATAAACACGGTCTCAACCACCTACTAATAATTTTTTAAGAGGTACTTCTGTAGCAATTCTTAAAACAAAGTCTTGACTTAAAGCGTTGTGGAATGTCTTAAATGGCCTTGCGGATGCACCTGAGATATAATGATGTAAAATTGGTGTTTCAACTTCGATATATTCTAAATTATCGAAATATCTTCTGATTTCCGAAATAATTCTACTTCTAGTTAACAATACATTTCTACTTTCATGATTCATAATCATGTCAACATATCTTCTTCTATATCTTTCTTCAACATCAGTTAAACCATGGAATTTTTCAGGAAGTGGTCTAAGAGATTTAGTTAATAATTTTAAGTTATTAGTTCTAACTGAAACTTCACCAGTGTGAGTTTTCATAACAGCACCTTCGATGTAAATAATATCCCCTAAATCAAGTGAATTTACCAATTGAGCTAATTCAACATGCTCTTTTTTATTAAAATAAGCCTGAATTCTACCATGATAATCTTGAATAACAATGAAGGGACCTCTCATAGTCATCACTCTACCAGCTATAGCAGTTGAAATATTTTGAGACTCTAATTCTTCTTTAGTTAAACTTTCATATTTTCTTGCCAATTCATCGCTATATTCGATGTTTTTCAAATCATATGCTAACTTAAAAGCATCAATATTATTTTCTTTATAAAAATCTAATTTTTTTCTTCTGATCAATTCTTGTTCAGTATATTTAAAACTCATTTTTTTCCTTTCAAATAATAAGTATATAAATTATATATATTTATTTAGTTTTTTTGTCCTCTAGTTTTAATAAAATATGCTATTTTATTGTTATAAATGGATAATTTAAACAAAAGCACAACCTTTTGTTGTGCTAATTTTTATAACTGTTTTAATTGATTTGGATGTATTTTATTCAAATTTCTTTTATCGCTAGTGATTTTACCATTTTCAACTCTGATAATTCTATCAGCTATAGGCATCATAGAAGGGTTATGCGACACCATTACAATTGTTGTACCTTCATTTTGATTAATATCATATAAATTCGATAAAACAATTCTTGTTGTGTTTTCATCAAGAGCTCCTGTCGGTTCATCAGCGAAAATTAATTCAGCATTTTTAGCCAAAGCTCTTAAAATAGAAATACGTTGTTGTTGACCTCCAGACATTTGAGCTGGATATTTATCCTTGACTTCATAAATTTCGTATTGTTTAAGAAGTTCGTTAATATCTTTATGTTTATCCTTGTTTTTTTGAAGGTAAAGCCCGGTTTCAACATTATCATACCCTGTTAAATTTTCTAATAAATTATAATTTTGGAAAATGAACGAAACATGTTTGCGTCTAAATAAAGTAAGTTGATTATCACTTAAGTAGGGAAGATTATTATCACAAACTATTACATCTCCATGACTTGGACGGTCTAAACCACTAATTAAATTTAGTAGTGTACTTTTACCTGAACCGGATTTACCGTAAATAATAATAAACTCACCTTTTTTAATTTCAAGGTCAACTTCGTTCAGCACTTTTGTCACAGTATTTCCAGAAAGATAATATTTACTTACTTTTTGAACTTCAATAATGTTCTCACTAGAATTTTTCTTATTAATGTTTTTATCTTTTTTACGTTTTGAGTTTGTAGCTTTGTTTAATAATTTAGCTATTTTATTGTTAACAATGCATTCTTTATCTTTAATTTCGTTATTTATGTAATCAAAAACATTATTTTTTGTGATTTTTAATTTCTTATTAAATTTAAACATTATTTTCCTTTCAATAATTCAACTGGTTTTATGCTATTAATGTGTTTTCATGAAGCAAAAGTAGTTATTCCAAATACACCAAAGATAATTATTAGAGTATAAATTACTTGTAAAATTCCCAATTTAATCGGAACTGCAATTGCTGCAATTTGTATCAATAAATTACTAAATACATTAATAATAATTAATGAGAAGGGAATAGCTATTAATGTTGAGATTATTATAAATGGAACAAAAATTGAAAAGAACATCGTAACTTTTTCTTTTTGGCTATAACCTAAAATAGATCATATTGCAATGTTTTTCTTGTTTTCATTAATTAAAATGTGAGAAATAATTACAATGATAGTCATAGTTATAATTAAACCTAGACTAATTATTATTGATGATAAACTTTCCATATTTGTTGAAATAGACTTGGTAAATGAAACTTCAATATCTTTAGATTCTAATGATGAAGCTGTTGTCATGTATAACCAACCATCAAATATTGCTGAATATTTATCTATTGAAGTCTCTGGATTACTTCTAAGATTGTTAAATACAGATTCATAATTATCAGATGATCCTGAACTTAAAAATAGCGCAACATCTTGTTTTGATGTACCGGAAGTTATCATTACACCATTTTCACCAAATAAATTATCATAAATTTCTTGTTTTTCCTTTAAATCAAGATTATTTATATCATATGTTGATAGACCAGCTCAATAACCTGATGGTGAATAAAGTGAAGTTGAACCTAATATTTGTGTTGCTTTATCTGATGAAGATAAAATACCATTAAACGCCTCATTGTCTTTGAACTTCATTTTATTTAACCCGGTAATTCTATCCGCATCTTTCTTAGCAATAATAAATTCTTGATTTATATATGTTTCACTAATACCTATAACTTTAAACTTATAATTTAGAGTTGGTAAATTATATTCAGAATTTATAGATTTACTTATTTTATAGGTGTATCTATCAATATGATTTAATACATTTAAATCTAATATTGAGTCAAGACCTAAATTAAATTTTTTAGCACTTACATGATTTATTACTAAAGGAATGTAATTAGATTCATTATAAGTATTAAGTTTATTGAGAAGATCTTCACCAGAAGAGTCAACTATTTTGATCAATTTTGAGTCTTGATTATATCCGTAAAGTTTGATTGTTTGATTGTCTATCTCACTTAAAACATAAGTGTATTTTTCATCATATTTAGAATCAAAATAAATACCACCAAAAGAAATTAAAAAGTCTTCAACATTATTTTGCTTAATTTTGTTATAAGCGTTAATTAAGAATTCTCTATATTCTTCTCTTAAATATTTTGTTGTAATTTGTTTAATATCATATTCTTTAGTTTTATCATTTCATTCATAATACATAAATTTTGAGTCAGTGATAACACTTTTATTAGGAATGTAATGGAAGAAGTTTAACTCTTTAGTTGTCTTTTCAAAATCTACTTGTCCATCTTCAGTTATAACTAATCCTTCTTGAGTTAATTCAAGATCTTTTCCTATTTTATCCCTAATCATGTTTATTCTAGATTTTTGTGAGTCAGGCATTGAATTGTAAGCGATTGATCATGGATCTACAGCAACACCAGAATCAACTTTAATATTTACAGAGAATTGTGAAAGAATATGTGAGGTAAATTCATCTGGAACACCATTTTTGCCGTCATAATTTATTATTGAAGAGTATCCTGGTCTGAAATAGTCTGCATAATTTCTTTTTAATTCTACTCCTTCACCTAATGGAACATAAAGTGATTTGTTTAAATCGTTAACATCAAAAGGATGTATTGCTCCACCTTGTGATGTAGGCGTTTCTAAATCATATTTAAACTTATAATGTCTATTTTCATAAGTTTTTTGAATTGATTTATCAAATACGTTGTATGTAGATAATCCAAATATTACTGTTATTCCAGTTAAAATGATGCTAAGTGCAAATGACATTAATTTTCAAAAACTATTAAATAATAAAGATCCACTAAATCTAACTTTAACTGAACTTCTTTTAAGGAATTGTTGAAATTTCACTTGTTTTTGACCGATTTTAATCTCAGTAATTCCAGACATTAAATCAATAGGTTTATAACGTAATGAAATTAATGATATTAATATTATTAATATTGACATTCCAATAAATGGAACAATAATTGTAAGAGCAAAACTCAAGAATGAGAATTTGTATGGATTAGGTGGTAATGTTCAATATGAACTAAATATTTTACCTATCGGTTCCTGTAATATAAATCCGATTATATAACCTGAAATTCCACCAATTAATGCAGTGAACATTGCAAAAACAGTAAATGACAAGGCAAGTTGAATTGTTGAATAACCTTGAGCTACTAAGATACCAATAACTTTGTTTTTATTGTTGATATATCTTCTTATAATAAAGACAATTGATGTCGAAACCAAAATAAGTAAAACTGTAAGAATGATATTAGAAACGTTCTGAATAGAATTAATTAAACCTGAGAGTATACTTACTCTAAGAGATCTTTCAGGGTTAATCGGATCCGTTTCAGTCGATGCATAAACTCTTTTTAATGATGTATTACTACTTTCTAGGTTGGAATTTACAACATTTATTATTGTTTGTTTTAAATCATCTACTTTAGTGCCTTCAGGACTTTTAATTAATAAATATTCTTTAACAACATTACCTTGATAAGCAAATCTAACTCTATCAAATCCATTTTTATTAACGTAAATTAAACCTTGATTTCTTGTGTCTACTTGAATATTATTTTCATCAATAACTGGATATAAATAATCGGCAGTTATGTCTTCACCTATAATTATAAACTTAATCCCATTTACATCGATTAGGAATTTAGAGTCAAGTGAATTGATTAATCTTTCTATCTCGGTAGGACTTTGAGGAATTTTACCTTCATAAATTGCTTTATTATTATTTGCTAAATAAGAGTAATTAACCTTTGCAACATATGAACTTGTGTCATTAAATTTAATAACATTTTCATCATATGTCGCTATAGTAATTGAGCTTAGTGTGTCTAAAATTAACTTTGTGATATCTATATCGAAAAAGGTAAATTTACCTATAAAATCTTTCATTTTAATGTTTAGGGTATTATCGATAACCAAATCAAGATCACTTTCATGTTCAAGAAGTGTGTTTAATGGTTTTTCATTCTTAAATAGTATTGAAAATATGTTTGACTCATTTTTAATTAACTCCTCGAAGTTAACAATTTTACTTTGAATGAATCAAGCCAAGTTTCCTTTTGAATCTTGATTTATCCCATTATTTGAATTGTCGGTAAACAACCAAATTAATAATTCGGGTGTTAAATTTCTCAAAATAGGATCTAGTAACACTGAATTTATACCAAAAAGAGTTGTTAATTCACTTATTTGGTCGTTGTCCAAAATAACTTTAAAAATATCCTTGTTATCATAAAATTTATCACTCTTTAAATCACCATCAATGAGATTTCTAACAAGCTTAGATAATAATGCTTCGCCATCTTGTTTATAATATTTATCAGATGATGCAATATAACTAAACATTTTAGTTATTTCTTTTTTGTGTTCAATTATAAATGGTTTAAATTCTATATTTTCGTTTATAAAATCATTTAATTGTTGATTTAATAATTTTCCTTCTTTTTCTTTAAAGAATAATTCAATCATTCCGTTTAGGTCGACAATTGAACGTGAAACTGTAAAATCTGCACTTTCTGGCAACGGTATATTTGATAATGTGGGATTTAATAATTTGGGATTATTGAAATATTCAATAATATCTCTTCTATTTGCAAACACTAATAAATTATGTGCAAATTTGACTTTTTGTTCCCTTGTATATATGTTTTCATCGAGCATAAATATATTGAATCATAATCTAAATAAGTTTAATCCATCTAGACCATAGCTATATTCAGTAGCTGGTGTATAAGGCACAAATTTATTCAATAAACCGCTTATGATTGTTCAATAGGTATTTGAACTTTCATGATCTATTCCAGAACCAAAATTGTAATTTATTAAGTATCTAGAAAGATTTCCTATATTCATATCTTTAGAAAGATTTATATGATTTCTATCGATTTTAATCATTTCTCTAACTTGATTAAATTTATCTACAAACTTATCAAATTCTTGTTTATTAGTTATATTATATTTTTCTAAAAACGTTTTTTCTAGGTAATTTAAGTCCTTTATGGACTTGAAATCTTTAGGTATATTTTCAAAAATAACTACGTCTTTTTCAAAATCATGTAATTTAGATGAAGTTGAGGTATTAGAATCGAATATTTTTATTAAATCAAAGAAGTCTAGTTTTTCTTCATCAGGCGATGGTATTAATAATCTGTTGTTTTCATCAATATTTATGATTGAGTTCTTGGATGAAATATTCAATCCTTCGATTAATAAATTTTTAATCAGTTTATTTGAACCTGGAATCGAAAATAATGCTTTTAAAGCAGATTGGAGTACATCTGAAATTTTAAATGAATAGATAGCATAGTTTTTCTTAATAGTTTCGTATTCTTCTAAACTTTTGTTATATGTAACTAATTCATCAGTTATTTTATAGATATTTAAATGTTTGTTTAATTCTGAAGAAAAAATATTAAAGTCAAATATCTCCAATATTTGAATTAACATAGATTTGAAAATATTAAATTTTTCTGAATTATTTGAGTCAAAAATCTTCGTTTCTGACAATATAGTTTTAAAGGCGTTTTGAGCGGAAGAAGGTAAAAGTGAAAATAATTTATTTGGCAGTGTACTATTTTCACCAATGACAAATGCGTTTCCATCTAAATTATTTAATATATTTATAATAGCTTTTTTTACTGTTGATTGATTTAATGAATCTAAAAGATAAATTATTATTTGTGAAGCACTTAATTTAATCTCTAGATCTTCATTATCGATTTTAACCACCTTGTTATGTTCACCGCTTTCATAAAAATTCATTACTTTTTCGGAAAATATTTTAAAGTTGAACGATAAAATTATATTTGATATGGAATCTAAAACTACTTTTGGATCTTTTGATAAATTAACTAATTCTGATGCACTAAAATATTTTTCTAAATCGAAACCAAAGAAATTATTTATAAATCCAAAAAAGTTAGATATTTGTTGAGTTAAATAAGTTTTCTGTTCATTAATAGTAGGAAAAGTTTCAAGTTTTATTTTTATATTATTAAATAATCCATTAATAATAACAGAGAAATAATCACCATTATTCGTTTGAGTTAGATTATGGATTAATGAAAAAATGGTTTTAGGTAATGTATTAGTATTTGCTTTACCTGTGAATAATTTATATAAATCGTTATCATTTAAAGCTTTTTTGAGCGAATCCATAAAAACTGATATAGATTCTTTAGAAATATAACCATTATGAACTAAATCACTGTCTAGTAGAACTTTTTCAATTGAACTTGTAAAAATATTAAGCGTTTGCTTATTCAAAGCTTCATCGACTATGTCCGCATTAGGAACAACATACCCTAGAGGAAGTGACATAGTATTTTTAAATGAATTATTATTTTTTGCTCACCCATTTGGGTTAATATATGTTGTTCTTAAAGTCCAGTTTTGACTAATTAATAAGTCAATTATATCGTTATCTTTTCAATAAATTGAATTGTGATTATTAAATTCAACATTCTTTCATGTTAATTCGTTGTTGATATTGTGTTGTTTAACAATGATTATTTTGTTTGAGTCGGAAGCAAAACCAAACCCATTAAAACGATTAATATCAGTTCCATTAATATCAAAATTTGCAAATTTAAAGATTTTAGTAGTTATAGTTTTATAATCACCGTTATTTGAGTTGAAGATTTCAACTGTCCCAATTTCATTATCAATAATAACGTATTTAGGGTCAACATTAAGACCTTGATTAAGATATTTAACCAATAGACCCGATACATATATAGGCAATTGATTGCTCTTGAAAAATTTGTCTTGATGCTCATCAATGAAATTTATTGATGTTTTATTATAAAACTCATTATAAAGTTTGCCAATATTTAGTTTAACGCCATTAACAATAGAATCTTGATTACCAACATTAATAAAATTGAATACATTTCTTTTGTTAGTATCTTGATCGACTGCGTCAATCGTTAAAGTTTGCCTATACCCTATATTTGCATCTGTTACAATTTCAGAAACTTTATCAACTAACCGTTTTTTAGTAATAATTAAAGAACCATTTTTAATTCGGTTGAAAGTGTCATCTTTAATGTTTTCATTATTTATATTATCAAGCTCATTATAAATATTTTCTTCATCAAGCTTATCTATTTCCTTAATTGTTTTAGTCCCTTCATAACTAAATTTTTCAAAATTTATAGAATTATTTTGGGAAGTTTTCGGAGCTATAGTTAATCTTAATTCTAAATCATCCTTAGAAACTTTAGAAGTTAAGTCAGATGTTTTAATGGTTTTAATATAATTTCCATTTTCATCAAAGAAATCCGTAAAAATTTCATCTTTCTTCTGTCAATACGAAAAATCTCTTAAGTTTTTAGGAATTTCAAAATTATTCCTATTTATTTGGTCATCAATATACGATTTAAAATCACCACTTCACTTATCTGCGTTAATTTCATCATATGTAATTGTATAATTTCATCTATTAAAGTATGAGTAAATGTTGTTTTTTGTAATTCATTGTTTAGGTAAGTCTAGCTCTATATTTTTAGGGAATGAAAATAAAATTTGTTGTTCTAGACTGGATAAACTATTTCCATTTAAATAACCAATCTGTATAGTGTTATCAATTATAAAATCTTTTACATTATTTGAATTATTAGTTATATATACATTTTTATTAATTAATTTATCAATTGTTGATGTAAAAATATAGCTATTATCAGCAAATTTATCAAAGCCTAAAAACTTAGTTAAATCCTTCGTTTCAATTTTATAAACTTGGTTAAGGTCATCTCATTTTTTACCTTTGATAAAATCAAATGTAGCTTCTAATGTGTTTACATTTATAAATAGTGTTGAAAATTCTGAAGCTATTATTGAACCATCTTCTTTTGTAATGATTTTAGCAATATCATTAAGTTTGTAAACTTTATCTAAATAAATGGTGGAATTAGGATCTAAATTTATCGTTTTAGTTACAATATTAAATTGTCCACCTGTTTTAGAAAATAGTTCGAAATTATATTCTTCATTAAATAAAACAGTTTTAGTATTTTCGTTGATATTGAAGATTACTTTATTTTGTAATTTATTATTATAGAAAATGTTGAAGAATTTAGATAAATCATCCTTCTTAATATATAAATTTTTGTAATGATTATTTAATTCTTTAAAAATAGAAAGATTTATGAAGTCATTTTCTTCATTGAATAACGAAATTCCGTATTCAGCTTTTAAATAGTTGTTTTCGTCAAAGTATCTTATCGGTTCATTATAATCCGAAGGTGTAAGAACACTGTTTTGATCATTTCCATTAATATAATAACCGTTATTGTATGCACTACCATTTGATGGTATATTTAAATCAAGGGTAAGATCGTGTAACTTGGATATTTTAATCCTTTCATTATACTCATCTGTCATGGATTTTGTTATATCACTAGTAAATGTAAAAACTGATGACGATAAAAATACTAGAATAGTTAGTCCAGTAATTGTAACTTTATTTTTAGAAAGAGATTTGAGCGTCTCCTTAAATAAATTCTTCATAATTCTCCTATAAATAAATTTAAATAATTATAATGATTTTTACAGAATTTCCCTTTCATAGAAAGAAAAATTACGGTTTTCCCGTAATTCTCTTACTCTTCTACACTTTTTATTAAATCATCAATACTTACATTTGCATCGTCACTTTTAACTTGTTCTTCTTGTGGATCTTCAGGAAGTCTAAGATTTTTGGCGATGTAGTCGATTTCCTCAGAAACAATTGTTTCTTTTTGTAATAGTCTTTCTTTAATAAGTTCTAATAATTCTCTATTTTCTTGAATTGTCTTAGTTGCTAAAGCTAAAGCATCACTTATAATTTTTCTAACTTCTAAATCGATTTCATGACCAATCTTTGAACTATAATTACTATTTGTAGCTAAAGTTCTTCCTAGGAACGGACTACCTTCATCATTTTCATATTTAACTGGTCCTAAATCACTCATACCATATTGAGTAACCATTTTTCTCGCAATATTCGTTGCTCTATCAATATCGCTTCCAGCACCGGTTGAAATATTTTCTTGTCCGTAGATAATCGATTCAGCGGCACGTCCTCCCATATAACTTGCTATCGTTGCTAATAGCTCACTCTTAGTCATGTTATATTTTTCTTCCTCAGGTATAATTAAGTTATAACCTCCAGCATCTCCACGAGGTACTATGGTAATTTTTTGAACTTTGCTTGCAGAAGGAACTTTAATACCTACAACAGCATGACCAGCTTCATGATATGCGACCATTGTTAGCTCTTCTTTTGTAATAACTCTAGTTTTTTTAGCAGGTCCAGACATAACACGGTCAATAGCTTCATCAAGAATAGCTAATGTTATTTTGTTAGAATTTTCTCTAACTGATAATAATGTAGCTTCATTGATAACATTTTCTAACTGAGCACCTGAATACCCAGGGGTTCTTTTTGCTATATTTTTGAAATCAACATTAGAATCAAATCTTTTTCCTTTTGCGTGTAATTTTAGAATATCTTCACGTTCTTTTACATTTGGTAAACCTACAGTGATAGTTCTGTCGAATCTACCTGGACGGGTTAATGCAGGGTCTAAAACATCGACACGGTTTGTTGCTGCTATATATAATATTCCTGCGTTAGATTCCATTCCATCCATTTCAACTAATAGTTGGTTTAATGTTTGTTCACGTTCATCGTGACCACCACCGATACCACTTCCTCTTGTTCTACCAATAGCATCTAATTCATCGATAAAGATAATCGCAGCAGGGTTTTTTCTAGCTTCTGCTACAACTTGTCTAACTCTTTTTGCCCCTAAACCTACAAACATTTCAACAAAACTTGATGCTGAAATATAGTAGAATGGAACATTAGCTTCTCCTGCTGTTGCTTTTGCAATTAAGGTTTTACCTGTACCTGGAGGACCTCCAAGTAAAATACCATGTGGCATTCTGGCTCCAGAGTCTTTATATTTTTTAGGATTCTTTAAATAATCTACAATTTCTTTAATTTCTTCAATTGGTTCTTGATTTCCTGCAACATCTTTGAATTTTTTATCAGAAATAATTTTTTGAGCAGGACTTTTATCACCAAGGATCCCAGAACCGCCTGCACCGGAATTCATTTTTAAGGTGATTCACATAAAGAATCCAATTACTCCGATTATCAAGATTGTTGGCAATAAAGTTACAAGTCATGAAACAATTGTTGGAGTTTGTTTAGGAATTGCTTGACTTACATCAAATGTTTTGTTAGTTGCTTGATATAGCAAATCTGAAAATGAAGCATCAGGAAACTCTGGAAATTTAATATTTCCTAAAATACTCATATAACTTTGTAGAGCTCCACCAGCTCTATAATTATTAAGTACTAACTTACCATCAATACTGCTTACAACTGTTCACGTAGTTAAATTTGTGTTTGGATCATATACAATATTTTGAATCTTGTTTGTATCGCTTGGACCAGTTTTGACAATTTCTTGAATTTGACTTAATAATTCACCAAAATTGGAATTTTTATAAGCCGAAAATCTTAAAATGTCAAAAAGAATTCAAGTTGCTATTGCTAAAAGCACAATAACTAAAAAACCATAAACTCAAATTTTTCTTGGATTTTGTTTATTATTTTTCATTTTTTCCTTTCTTTAATATAGATTTTAAAATTATACTTTAATGTTGACTTAATTTAAATATAACTTTCCTTTAATTTTAGTTATAAAAATATTATTTTTTAGTTTATATTTTTTTGTTCTATTATTTGATATAACAAAATCGATAATTGATTTAATTTTCATTTTGCTTAAGTTTATATCATTATAATTATCATTTACAAATTTATATATTAAACTTTCCTTGTATTTTAATTTTTTAAAAATATCTTGATCAAATATCGCTTCCTTTCATATAATGTAAAGTTTATTTACTTTAATTTCTTTTCGATGATAAAGTTTTTGCTTCATATTAATATGTAAAACAATTATATTTTTTACAAAATTAGGACAATTTGCGAACTTTATGCGTATTTTGTTTCTTTCATATTTTGTTAGTTTGTTTGTATAATCTGTGGCGTATTTAACTTTATGCTTTATACATAATTTCTCTATTTTATTCTTAAAAAATTTATATAAAAATGGTCTATAAACGTTCATACCATAAATGTGATTAGATTGTTTTATACCTATTGAAAATTTTATTTTATTTTGTTTTTTATTTAGAAAATATGTTTCGATCAAATCATCTTTGTGATGTGCAACTAATAAAAAATCAGCATTGATTTCTTTATAAATTTTTGAAAAAAATAAATATCTTTGCTTACGAGCTCAATCTTGGAAATTGTTTTTAATATAGTCAGATTTTTTTAATATTAATTTGTGTAATTTAATATTGTTTATGCTTGTAAAATCGCTAACTATTTGTTCGTCTTTTCAACTATCTTCACGCTGATTATAATTAACAAAAGCAACCTCAATATCTAAATTATGTTGAATACATTGAAACAATAAAAACATACTGTCAGGTCCACCACTAACAGCAACTAATATTTTTTTGTTTTTTAACTTATTGAAATTATTCATCTAACCTCTTTTTAACTTTGCATTAAAAGAGTTCATCACTGTAGTAATATCATTAAAAGCGAACGAAATAGCAGCATCAGCGGCTAAATTAAGAACAGGTTCTAAAAATAGCAATTCATTACTTGTAAAGCGTCCTAAAACATGATCTTTTAATTCTTTGTTTGGGTTTTGCCCAATTCCAATTCTAATTCTTTTATAATTAGGATTACCTAGACGTTGAGTAATGTTCTTTATTCCGTTATGTCCCGCATCACTTCCACCTATTTTAATTGACGCTTGGCCAACTCTAAAGTCTTTTTCATCATGAATTACTAAAACATCATCCCAAGAGATTTTGAAAAATGAACAAAGGTTCAAAACAAAATCTCCTGAGTTATTCATATAAGTTAAGGGTTTAGCAATAATTAAATCATCAACTTTAACAAACTCCCCATTTGCTCTGCTCTTATTTAATGAAACATTTAATTTCTCACAAATTTTATCAATAACCATAAATCCTGCATTATGTCTAGTTAGATCATATTCTTTACCAGGATTTCCTAAACCAACTATTAATCTCATATTAATATTAATAATACCATTTTAATTCGCTTTTATTATCGAAATTTAGTAATAAAAATCATGCTTGAGCATGAAATTTATCTTAAATCAATTCTTTCAAAAACTAAAGTTGCTTGTATTCTATCTCCGCCTAGTAATCCTTTGCTTGTACTATTTACAGTAGAAATAGTGTGTAATCTATATCCTTTAGCAGCTTGTAAATTAATCACTTCTTCTAAATCACTTAAATTACCTGATCCAGTTCCAAGAAATTTTTCTTTTAAAGTAACTTGAATAACAACATATGGTAAATTTTTACCTGAAGCTGTTGAAAATGTTGAGTAATCTGAATAATCCGCCATAAAACCTCCTAAATATAATTATCAATTGTTATGTTTTATCATCTCTAAAATTTTATTTTTCACTTCACTAAATCCTTCATAAATTGTAGCGTGTCCACAATTATTTATTGTAGTTAGTTCAATTCAATTATTTTCTTCTTTAATTCTGTTAATTAGATGTATTGGAACAAATTTGTCTTGATCACCAGTTATTATTGAATAATTTTTAAGTGAAAACAGTTCTTTTATTAAATTGTTATATTCTATATTAAGAATTTGATTTTTCACCATATATTCAAAATTGTTCATTCTTTGTGTTGAAATTGTTTTAAAACTAATTGCTCTTTTTTCAGCTGCAGTTTTTATTAGCTCATTTAAATTATAAAAAAGTGATGTGTAGGATTCATAAATATCATCAAAACTATCTGGTAATAATCTATTGCTCATTATTTTTACATGTTCTTTTTCTGAAGCAATTAAATAATTAAATGGAGCAATTAAAAGACAAAATTTAATGTTTTTTAATTTTTTAGCAGCATATAAAGCTGATGCTGAACCTAATGAATGAGATACTATATAGATATCTTTATTATAAAAATGTTTGATAATAAATTGTTCTACAACATTTTGATAATCTTCAATTTTTAGTTCATTTTCATACACCGATTGCCCACAACCGGGTAAATCTATCGCAACTGAAATATAATCATTAGAATTAAAAAGTTTAACAAAAGTTCTATAACTATCTGCAAAACCATGCAAAAAGAGAACTATTGGTTTATTTTCTTGAAACTCTTCTGAATAATAATTTATTTCAAAGTTGTTTATTTTTTCTCTATATAACATTACCCAAAAATTAATTCTAAAATTTCGTCAATTTGAATTGTTCCGAAATATTCTTCAAATCTAATTGAATTTAATACATCAATTACTGCTTGTTTTGAATATTCTAAATTATCAAATTTACCAACTATTTCATTGACATCTAGCTTGCTTAAGAAATCACCTTCAAAAACAATTTCTTTAAATTTATTATTTTCTACATTGTACTTAATCTTTAAAATACCACCTGGAAATTTTTTAGCGTTAGAAGCTTGAAAATCAGCATTTTTGTTATATAACCATTCATTTGATTTTTTATATTCAATCATTTGATTTAATTTATCTTCATATTTTTTATATGGTATTTCAATAATTTCTCCATCACCATTTTTAACAAAATGTTCAATTAATTTTTCAATAAATTCTTCAACACTCATTGAATAATTTAATTCTTTTGCAATATTTGTCACTCTTTGGCGAATTGATTGAACACCTTTGGATTCCAATTTTAATTTAGATGGATTTAAAGCATTAGATAATTTTGTTAGGTCTACATCAAATAATAAAGTACCATGCGAAACTATTCTATTACCTTTAATAAATTGTGCATTTCCACTTATTTTAGCACCATTACACAAAATATCGTTTCTTCCGTGGAATTCAGCATTTAAACCTAATGAATTAAGAAAACTGATGATAGGCTGTAAAAATTTTTCATATCCTGCTTGTTTATTGTAATCTGTAATAAATGAAAAATTAATATTGCCCAAATCGTGATAAACAGCTCCTCCACCGCTTATTCTTCTTGCTAATTCTATTTTATTTTCTTCAATATAATCTCTTTTAATTTCTTCATAAGCATTTTGATTTCTTCCAATAATTACAGCATTATTGTGTTGATAAATTAAAAAGATGTCTCCAGTCATCTCTGGATCGCTAGTAATTAACTCTTCTAAACTTAATGTTGTATAAGGACTTGTTGATTTTATTCTAAATATTTTCATATTTTTATTATATTACAAGTTATTTTTGAGTTAAAACAAAAATACAGAATTGATCTGTATTGTAAAATGTGAATTAGTAAGTCTTTGTTAGAAAGTTAATCAATATTAAATTAATACTTTCCCTATCATAGATTCTATTGCTAAAAAACCAAACTTTAAGCTATCATTACTTTTAGATAAATTTGTTCCTAAAACAAAACATGAATCATTTGGAACAATAATATTAATCTCATCAGTTATAAAATTATCAATAATAAAATAATTAGTGATATCTTGGCCATTTAACAAAATTTTGTTATTTGATACAAATATATGATCTCCACTTAATCCTACAAGTTTTTTAATTATTAATGTGTCATTTTTATTGATTAACACATCATCTAAATTTGAAAAATTTTTAGTTTTTCACACTAAATGAATACTGTTGTTTTTGTAATGAGGTAACATTGAATCTCCATCAATCTTAATAATCATAAAATTAATAAAATACACAGATATTATAATGACAAAAATTAAAATTAAAAAAGTAATTAATAAAATTATTTTGTTGATTTTGTGGTTTTTTAAAATATTAATACTTATCATTTTTTAATCTAATACTTTCTTCATTATTATGTATAAAAATAATTAATGAACTCGATTTTTTTTCTAATTTCAAATACTAATTCTTTGTTCTTAATAAACTTAAGCTTTTCTTAAAGAATGTAGTTATCGAAATCGAAGTATAAATAATTATTGTAAATGCAAAAATTATTAATCATAGGATAAACATTTTAAGATATATTTCACTGATAATCGGGGTGATTTTACTAAAATTCTCCATACTTGAATACAATGAATTTTGAAGTAATTGTACTGACGCAAACGAAAACAGTAATGTTAATAACAACATTAAAACAATTGTGCATAAGTGATACATTAAACTTTGTAATGGTTTAGCGCCATAAACTTTTAGTATACCTATTTCTTTTTGTTTGCTATGTATACTCATAAAACTGAATATAGTTATAAAAATCAGCGAAAGCAATCCTAATCCGAATGAAATATAAGCTAATATAATTGAAGTTGAACTTTGACTATTAACAATTTTACTAATAGCTTGATCAGTATAATTCGTTACACTATAATACGATGTGTTTTGTAAGTTTTCAATTTTACCTTTGTCATCAGTATACACATTTATAGACTTGTATAAGTTTTCTTTTCCTATATTGTATAAATCATTCGAAACAAGAATTTCATTAGATTCGTTTTCATAAATCCCTACTGCTTTAACAAGAAAATTATTACGTCACCCACCTATTGTAAAATACTCATTTAAATATTTAGAATTTGCATATTCACTACTTGATGGTATTAAAATTTCATTAAAGTTTGAAATATCTTTACCTTCTAATATTTTAACATTGTCTTGATGTGGTATTACTTTGTAAGATGTCGGTGAAATTAAATTACTAAGGTGTTGGTCTTGGGCGGTTTTACTAATGAAATAAATTTCTTTATCGAATATTCCTGCTATATCTCAAGCCCACTCAAGAGACATGTTTTTGCTAAAATAAGTATAATAGGTATCATTAATAGTAATATTTTCATTTACTCCAA
The DNA here is from genome assembly GCF_900660655.1 of Mycoplasmopsis anatis. NCBI lineage: Bacteria > Bacillati > Mycoplasmatota > Mycoplasmoidales > Metamycoplasmataceae > Mycoplasmopsis > Mycoplasmopsis anatis. The sequence continues at coordinate 945,333 of NZ_LR215035.1, forward strand.
CAATATTAAAATCATATTTAATTTCTTTGTTGTTATCAGAAACATAAATTTCAATTTTTTTACCAACAGGATTACTAATATTTAATTTTTCTACTATGTCCTTACCTAAGACAATGTCATTATCATTTAAAAAGGGGATTTTAGTATTCGAATTAATTCATATATTTTCCATCATATATTTACTGTTGTCGCTAAAAAATATATTATTAAAAACTTCCCAATCATTGTTTATGTAAAAATAAGGTACTCGATTAATGTATTCCTCTGAAATATGATCGAACCCGTATTTCTTTAAATTATTTAAATCTCAACTTGTTAAAAAATTTGAGTTTTTATATCCTTTAATTTCATAAATGTTTTGTTCTATTTGATTTTTATACGATTTATTTATATTAAAAGAATGTTGTGTCAAATTAATTGTTGTACTTGTGCTGATGCATGTAGTTACAAATGTAAAAATCACTAGCAAAAATAAAAATCACTTCTTCTTAAAATCGGATCAAGTTAAACTTAAAATAGGTTTAAATTTAGTAAATGAATTTTTCTTACTTTTTATATTACTTATGTTTTTCTGTTCAATACAATCAATATTATTTTGAATCAACGTTTTAGATTCTAAGTCAAATATGTAATCACCATATTTTTTAGCTGCTTCTAAATCGTGAGAAACAACAATAATTGTTTTTGATTTCTTTAGATTTGAAAGTAAACTAAATATTTCATCACTATTTTTAGCGTCTAAATTTCCTGTTGGTTCATCACACAAGATGATATCAGACTCTCTGGTTATAGACCTTAAAATAGCTACTCTCTGTTTTTCTCCGCCACTAAGTTTAGAAACTCTTTTGTTTAATGTTTGCTTAGATATATTAATTTTTGAAGCAATATCATAAATATCTAATTTAGAAATATTTCTATTTATTATTTGATTAGAAATAATAATATTTTGTAGACCACTTAAATTTTCAATTAAATTAAAATCTTGAAAAATGAAATCAATTTTTTGGTCATTGTTGTGGTTATTTATATTATTTGAATCGTCATTAATGAATATTTCGCCTGAATCTGGTTTTTCTAATCCTGCTATTAAATTTAATAATGTTGATTTTCCACAACCTGATCTACCTACTATAAAAATTAACTTATTATTTTCAAATTCTAAATCAAGATTTTCAATCACAACTTGATTATTAAATTTCTTAGTTAAATTTCTAATCTTCATCATATTGCGTTACCACGTAATTTCTTGAAAATTTCCTTTGAAATTGCACTAACTTTTGTGTCAACAGAAGTTGAAAATCCATTACCAATAAAAAATTCGCTTCTTATCACCGTTGCTCCACCCGATCAACTCGAAAATCTAGCGGATAAATCATAATCATAGAATATTAATTCTTGATTTAGGTATTCACGTGTCTCGTTGTACTCTTTATCATTAGAAGAAACAGACACAGAAAAACCTAATGATGCTTCTGCTCCATTTGTACCAGCGCTAATTCCTCCCGAAAAACTACCACCATTAATACCTCAATAATCTAGAAGGTATTTGTTTGTTTGGGCTATTTTAGGAATTTTATATGGTTTTTCGTTTTTGAGAACTTCACTTCAAGATTCTCCACTTCAATGAGCTCGATCTTTTTCGAATCAATTATGAAATATTTTAATTTTTCCTTCGTTTCCCACAAATAAATCAAGTCCTTTAAAATACTTATAAGCATATTTATTTGTAGAAATTTCTTCAATATCTATTGTGACCGCTTTTGCATTTTCAACATTTAATGATATAGCTAATGCGGTCGGAACTGAAACTGCTACTATGGAAGAAGCAGCTATAGTTGTTATATATATTTTTTTCACATTTCTCCTTATTTAAATATTATTTAAAAAGTTTAATTCTAATAAATCTTTTAAAGTAACTAAATTTTTAGGTTAACTAAATAAATATCGATACTATTATCTGGTGTGTTTTTGATACTACTTTTTAATAAATTAAAGTAATTGATTATCGGATCAGAAAGTTCGTTTTCAATTCCTAATAATTTGATTGAATCTAGTAAATCTAAAAATTGTCAAGTTTTAATGGGGTGTAAAACTAATTTGTTTTTATTCTCTATTATTAGATTTTCTAACTTTTTATACTGATTGTGGTAAATGAATTTGGCCATTAATAATGTGTTAATTAAGAAATCGAATGTCATTTCTCTGTCTAATTTTAAAAATGAGTTTAAATTTCATTCTATTAGGTTGTTTATATTTCTTTTTAAATATATTTCATCATCAAAATTCCCAAAAATATTTAATATTTTTAACGCATATAAATATGAAGTAAAGTTATTATCTAATTTTAATTTTTCGTTCACTTTATTCATTATTTCTTTTCATAAAGTATTTAAATAGTTATTATCATATTTAAATAATATTTTTGAGTAGTAATAAATTTGTATAAAGTCATCTGAACTTCAGATTTCATCACTTCTAATTAATTTAATAACACTTTGTTTAATATACTTATTAACGCTTTTGTAAAATTGATCAGAATTGGGTGAAATTGATAAACTAAAAAAAGTATTTTTTGCATCATGAGTATAATATGTATAAAGTGATTTTTTTCAATAATTTATATGAGAAATAATTAAATCATCAGAGATGTTCTCGTTCATTAATTCTAAATAATAAGAAAATAAATTTGGATCAAATTCAATAATTTCATCGGTTGATTTGTTTGAATATCAACTTTTTAGTTGGTCCATTTTTTCTGGATAGAATGCTGGTAAAATTCTAGTTCAATATCTTAATCAAGTTATATTATTATTTAAATTCATGTCTATTCATGTTCGAATTTTTTCTTTATCAAAACTGTAAGATGAAATATCGCTTGCAGCAATATATATCGCAGTAATAGCCATTCAAAATGAAGTATTGTTGACATCAAAATTATTCAATATTTTTTGAATATAACTAGAAATATCGTATCTTTTATAAAAGTATTCTAAATTATTTTCGATAAAAAAGTTATAAATTTGTCCGTTAACGAGAATGTAATTATTTATATTATTCTCATTTGCAAAATAACCTTCAGAAGCATTTCAATATTGATCTAATTTTTTTTCTATTTCACTTGTATTAAATTTACCAAGATCATATAAAGTAGACATTGAACTAACTAGAGAAGAGTCTAATAAATAGTATTCTAATTCAGTTGTATTTAATAAATTTTCTATTTTATTAACTATTTCATAATCTTTATTATTTAAATATTTTATGATTTTTTGAAAATCGAACAATGATTGTTGATCTAAAACTTGTTTTTTATCATAAATAAATACATCACCTTCATAATTTATAATTTTAGTTCTTACTAAATCATCATACTGAGTTGTTTCTAAATCTTTTTCAATATTAATTGGTAATAAATTTACTTTAATATTACTCTTTAATTTATTGCTCACTAAAATAACCGTTGGAATAGATATAAATAAAGTTCCTAAAATCAAACCACTAGTTAATAAATATTTTTTGTGTATTTTCTTCATAATATTTCCTTTTATTTTATTTAAGTAAATTTGCCGTTTTTTTATTAAATTTAAATATAGATATCATTGTGTAAATTAGCACTGAAATAATAGATAAACTAATTCAACTAACAAATAAGGCGGTAAAATTGTAAGCTCAATCAAAATTAATTTGAAATTCCATAACTTCTATATAACTGGAAACTCATAAATGAACAGGATAGTAAAGCGAAAAACTTATTATTCCTGTTACTAATAAAATTAGAATGAGAGAAGTTATATGATATGAAATGCACATAAAATTTTTAGCACCTAATACTTTAAATACTCCTATGTCTTTAGTTTTAGAATCATTTAGCATTTTACCTGTTGTGACTAAAATTAAGAATGATATTAATGAAATCGATAAGGAAACATATTTAAGTGCTGTATGCAGTCCTAATGAATTATTTAATACTTTTGCTAAAAATAATGTTGAAGGTTTTGAAATATTATATAAGTAATTAGTGTTTTGGAGTTTTGATGTTATTTCTGTATCATCGCTATATATTTTTAAAAAATTCGTTTGTACCTTATCAATATTTTCAAGAAACTGTTTAGAACCTGCTATTTCATTTTTGTCTGATTCAAAAACACCCACGATTTTAGCATAAATATTTTTACTTGGTGCTTGTATTAAAAATTCAGAATTTAATTTAATATTAGAGTTATAAATTGCTGATGAAATTAATATTTCATCATTATTTTGAATTTCTCTACCATTAGTTATTGTTAAATTACTATTATTTAGAAAATCTGTTATTTTTATATCTATAATCCGGCTATTTGAAAAATAAGTTAATGTATATCAGCCATCGATTAAGAAATGTTCTTGAACTAATTTTAGTTTAAGATCAGGATTTATAAAACTTAAATAAAAATGATAATTTAATGAGGTTGAGTAATTTATATCTACAACAGTAAACTCATGATTATAAATTTTGATTTTATTTCCAATTAAATCTTCAGGTTTCAATTTTAATTTAGAAACTATATCACTACTTAATATAATTTCGTTTTCTTGTAAGAATTTAATTTCGTTATTTAAATGCAATTTAACATTATTTCTATGGTAATCAATATTATCATATCCCTCAACTTCTAAATTATTTATTAATATTTCACGGTCATTATAACTAACTAAGTAATATTGATCGCCAAATTTGTATTCTTCAACTATTCTAGTTACATTAAAATTATTTTTTATATATTCAATTTCTTCATTGGAAAAAACTGCTTTATTTTTCTTGGTTAAATTATATTCATCTAAATTTGTTTTATTAACGTTAGATTGAACCATATTTTCGTTAATGTGAATTAAATTATTAGATGTTGAAATGAATAGTGTTGAAAACACAAAAGAAAACATTAGTAAAATAAAAAGTACAAATTTCTTTTTATAGTCAGATCACACTAACTTTAAAGTAGGTTTTCATTTTGAATTTTTAATTTCTACTTTTATTTCGTTACTTATTTCTTTATTTTCTGTCTCGATAATTTCATTATTAATAAAAATATTTTTTTCTAAATCATAAATGTAATCGCCATAGCATTTAGCTGCTTTTATATCATGAGTAATTACAATTATTGTTTTATTAGATTTTAAGCTAGATAAAATTTTAAAAACTTCATCGCTATTATTTTGATCTAAATTTCCTGTCGGTTCATCACATAAAATGATTTCTGAATCTCTAGTAATTGATCTTAAAATTGCTATTCTTTGTTTTTGACCACCACTTAATTTACTTACTTCTTTATTTAATATTTCTTCAGAAATATCTAGTTTTTTGGCTAATTTGATTATTTCTTTTTTACTAATGTTTCTATTGATTATTTGATTAGCAATCAAAATATTATCCATCGCTGATATATTTTCAACTAAATTATAACTTTGAAAAACACAATCAATTTTTTTGTTTTTTAAATATTCATTAAGTCTTGTTCTTTCTTCCCCAATATAAATTTCACCCGAATCTGATGTTTCAATTCCTAAAATTAAATTTAGTAATGTTGTTTTACCACTACCCGATCTTCCAGTAATAAAAATCATCTTATTTTTAGGGAATTTTATGTTTAAATTATTAAAAATAACTTGATCATTAAATTTCTTGCTTATGTTTTTTAATTCAATCAAAATTCCCCCCTTTTACGTAAATTATTTTAAATTATAAAAGAAAAATGACGTATATTTTTATGTTTTCTTCATAAAACACGTCATTTATATTATCATATTTCAAAAATCTCTTCTTTTTTAGAAAATAATTTATCACCTTCATCGAGGTTATAAAACTCTTGAAATTCCTTAATATTTTTAAGTTGTAAATTAACTCTTTCTTTTGCAGGAGAATGCACATCTGTTAAAAGTCTTCTAATTGAATGTTCTTTATTAGCATAACCTCTTTCACAATATGCATAATTAGTGAAGAAATCATTAAGATCAAAATCTTTTTCGCTTGAACCAGCTATTAAGGCCGAAACAATTCCTCCATTATCAGCAATATTTTCAGAAACAGTTAATTTACCATTAACCTTTCCATATTCAGTTTTGTAATTATCAAACAAATCGATCATCTTTTGGGTTTTGTTTTTAAAGTTATCATAATCTTGTTCAGTTCATCAATTTTTAAAACTTCCATTTTCATCAAATTGTGCACCATTATTATCAAAAGCATGAGAAATTTCATGACCAATAGTCATTCCTAATCCTCCATAATTTTTCCCACTTGATGCATTATAATCATAAAATGGAGCTTGTAAATATCCTGCTGGAAAAACAATTCTATTAGAAAATGGATTGAAATATGCATTTACTTCGTAAGAACCCATATGTCAAATATTTTCATCTACATTTTGATTATATTTAGAATGTTCAAAATCTGCTAACACTTTATCTAAGTATCTAAAATTACTTAATAAATTTCCACCTTCGGAAAAGTTTAAAATCTTGAAATCATCAAAATATTTCTCAATGTATCCTGGATAACCTACCATTGGTTGAATTTTTTCTAATTTTTTAATAGCCATTTTAATTGTATCTCTAGACAATCAGGTGTTTTTTTCTAATCTTTCTTTATAAACATCAATAATTTTGTATACCATTTTTTTAACATCTTCTTTAGCTTCATCACTAAAATTCTTTTTACCATAATATAAACTTAAAACTTCGCCAAAGTAAGAAAGTGTTAAATAGTATGCTCATTTTTCTAAAGTTTTATTTTCTTTAGCTCCAGTTAAAGCTTGAGTTAATTCAAAATAAATTTTTCTTGTTTCTTCAGTTAAAAACGAACCATAGAATAAAAAGTTTTTTACTAAAATTAATGATATAAATTTATCAAAATTATCTTGATTATAAATATTTTGATAATTATCAATGTATTTTGGATTTTCTACAATAATTTGATTAGGTAATTCCTTAATAGTATCTAAAATATAACTCTTGGCATCAATATTATTATAAATATTTAAGAAATCATTCATTTTATAAGGATTATAGTATTTTGCTGTATCTGCTTTTTCTTCACTTGATTTCATGAATTGAGCAGCAAATTGATCAAATTCAAAGGCTTTTTTAACAATTGATTCAATTCTGCTATTTTCAAAACCGTAAAGTTTCATTAGCTGTGTCACAACATTTCTTATAGCGTTGAAAATTTTATTTTTCTTTTCTTCATCTTCATAATATTCTTTAGAAGGCAGTAGACCTCTATAGTCATTTGCTCAAATTGTATAAATTTTATTATTAATAAAATCTTCTGAAATGTTTATTTCTAAAGGTAAAAAGGCAAAAACTTCTTCATATTTTTCTAAATTCTCATAAATTTCAGAATAACTTTTTGTGTTAAGAATCAAATTAACTTCATTTTTAATACTTGCTCAAGCACTTTTGTTTCTGTTTTCTTCATCAATGAGCATTTTATAAAAATGAACCATTTCTCTCATTTTATATTCATTAGGAATTGAATCTTCATTCTTAGCTCAATTTTTCATTAGTTTTCTTAATTCTTCATCAATTTCTAAACTTTTTTGTGAATATGAGCTTATTTCACTTCTATCAGCTGGGATTGGTGTATTTTTTAATCATTCTTGATTAACAAAAGTGAAAAAATCATTTTTAAGTAATTTATTATCCATATATCCCTCCTATTTTTTAATATCTTTTCATTTATAAGGAAATTCTTTAGGTGTACTTCTTAATTTTGTAAGGTGTACAATATAGTTGTTTTTATCACTATTTAATATATCTAATTTATCAACTTTAATGTCATATTTTAGTTTCTTTAAGATTTCACTTGCATTTTCAATTTCTGATTCGTAATTTTGACCTTTTATTAAACTCATTTTCCCATTGATTTTTAATAAATGAAATGAGCTCATCAACATGCTTCTAATATCCGCTACAGCTCTAGCTACTATTAAATCAAAAATGTTTTTCTCATAAACTTCTTCCGAGCGAATTCTAACTACCTTTGCGCGATCGCTTATGTCGAACATATCAATAACTTCATTAAGAAAATTAACTCTTTTTTGAATAGGTTCGTAAATAGTTAATTTATTCTTATTATTTAATAAAACGTATGGAATGGATGGAAAACCTACTCCAGCTCCTATATCTAAAATTTCGATATTTTCTTCATCCTTACATACTTTTTCCATATACATTAGTGATTCAAAAATACCTTCACCTCAAAGTTTGTCATCATAAAAACCCGTAAGGTTCATTACTTTATTTTTTTCTTCAATAAAATTTACGTATTTTTCAAGTATAGAAAAATCATAATTATTGCTTTTACAATAATTAATAACGATTTCTTTGTTTGTCATTAGAATTTTTTAATTTTCCTTTTAAATTTACTGTATAAATCAGAAATGCTTTTGCCTTCAATAGAAGATTCAATAACACCTGCTAAAAATTCACCTAAACTAACTATTTCTAATTTAGTATATTTTTTAGCTAATTCATAATTATCTATCGAATCTGTAATAATAACTTTTTCAACATTAGGATTTTGTTCAAAAGCGTCAAAACCTCTGGAGAAAATACCATGACTGGCCATGACAATAATTTTTTTCGCACCATTTTCTTTCAGTGCGTCAACAGCTTTTAAAATTGTTCCACCAGTATCGATAATATCATCAATAATTACTGCATTTTGGTTTTCAATACTTCCAATAAGCCCCATAACCTCTGTTTGGTTTACTCCAGTTCTTCTTTTATCAATAATGCTAATTCTTACTGAGTTGGCTATTAACTCTGCTAATTTTCTTGCTCTAACTGTTCCACCATGATCAGGAGAAACCACTGTAAATTTTTCATTTCTTTCAACTAAAGCTTTAGCTAATGGATATTGACCTCTTAAATCGTCAATAGGAATATCAAAAAATCCTTGAATTGAAGGATTGTGTAAATCTACACAAATTAATTTAGTTGCACCTGCTTTTTGTAAAAAATCTGCAACTAATTTAGCACCAATAGGTTGTCTACCCGCAGCTTTTCTATCTTGTCTAGCATATCCATAATAACTTAAACAAACCGTAATAGATTTTGCACTAGCTCTTTTAAGCGAGTCTAAAAATAATGATAATTCCATAATATTATCATTAACTGGTCTAGAAGTGTTGGCTATAATATAAACATCTTTCCCTCTAACAGTTTCATCAGCCACCATCATAATTTCACCATCTGCATAAACAGTTTTAGTTATTCCGGTGAGAGGAATATTTAATATTTCAGAGACTTTATTAGCTAAATTTTTTGAATTATCAAGCCCAAAAAGCATCACATCTTTCTTTTTCATTTTTCCACCTTTATTATAATTTATTAAATTATAATATAAATTCTTAATTACCTTTATTCTTAATCGTTAATTTTATTAATAAAACAGAGTGCTTAAACACTCTAATTATTGAATTTTTCTAAAGATTCATAAAGTTTAATTAAAGATTCTAAATCAAGTTGTTGAACTCTAATACTACTATCTATTTTTAGTTCAGAATACGCTTTGTTTATAGTGTCTAAAGAATACTTATTTAATAATGAATAACTCATTTTTTTTCTTCTTGCAATAAAGCATAACTTAAAGAATTCTTTTAATTCTTGATAGTTTTTAATATTTTTTTTGAATTTTAATGAAATGATGGCTGAATCAACCTTAGGTGCCGGACTAAATGAATTAGATTTAACAATAAACTCTAATTTACATTCTGCTAGATATTGACAAGTGAGGGAAAGTTTTGAATAGTCTGGTGAATTTTTTTGAGCAATAATTCTTTGAGCAACTTCCTTTTGAACCATTAAAATTGCACTATTAAAATTTTTAACATAGTCAAAAATTTTAAAAAGTATATCTGTTGTTATGTAGTATGGAATGTTAGCAATTACATCATAACCTTTGTATTCTTCCAAATTAGCATTTAAAAAATCTATTTGATTTAGCTCAAAATTATCTTCATCAATTTCTTTTTTTAAAATAGCGACCATATCAGGATCAATCTCAAAACAAACAAGTTTATTTGCTTCTTTTACAAGAATTTTTGTTAGTGCACCTCGTCCAGGTCCAATCTCTATGATATTTTTGTTTTTTGGTTGTGAAACTTCGATTATTTTTTTAATAATATTCTGGTCTATTAAAAAATTTTGACCGAATTTCTTTTTTGCATAAATTTCTTTTTTCATTATTTTATATTAAATAACTCTCTTAAATTTTTGTTAACAATCGAAATAAACTTATCCATACCCATTTCTAATAATCCACCAATATAATAACTGACAAATAAAACTTTATTTGGTTCATTTTTCTCATCAACATATGGGTGGGGTCTTAAATAAGGACTATCTGTTTCAACCAAAATTCTATTCAATGGTGTTATTTTAATAACCTCTCTCGCGTTTTGGTTAGATGCAAAAGTTATAGTTCCACTAAAACTAAAGTATGCATCTAGTTCTTGAAATTTTTTAGCTCACTCTACTGTACCGCTATAGGTGTGAAGCATAAATTTAACTTTGTATTTTTTTATTAAATCATAAACGTCTTGATATGCTTGATCACAATTATCTTTATCTCTAATATGAATTACAACAGGTAAATTTAATTTTTGAGCTAATTTTAATTGTCCTTCCATGCTTTTGATTTGATTTTCACGAGTCGGAGCGTCTTCATAATAGTAATCTAATCCTATTTCCCCGATAGCTTTGATATTTCAATCGATTAAGGATTCAATTCTTAAATAATCTTTTTCATCTTTACCATCCTCTGGATGAATACCGATTGCCGGAATTAAAATATTAAGATGTTTATATCTATTTATTAAATCTAATATTTGTAGATTTTCTTTTTCATGTCCACCATTGACTACTAAAAACTCAATATTGTTTGATATAGCTTGCTCAATTATCATATCAATATGTTCTAATAAATATGAACTATTTGTTAGGTGACAATGTGCGTCAACAAATTTACTTCTTTTTTTACTCATGTGTTTATTATAATAAAAAAATATTTTTATGTAATTTATTGCTCATTTAAATTAAAATATTATTATAAAAATAATATATTAAGGAGAAAAATGAGTAAAAATAGTTTAAAAAATGATTTTTTTAATTATATAAATCAAGAGTGACTTGAAAAAACACAAATTCCTTCAGATAGACCTGCAATATCTGGTTTTGGAGAATTAGATTTAGCGATCGAAAAATTAACAATTGATTTAACATTAGGTTTTGCTGATGGTTCAAAACAAATGCCGAATGATAAATATATCAAAGAATATATTAAATTATTCAAAAAATTCTATGATGCTGAACAAAGAAATAAAATTTCCTATGAGCCAGTACACAAAATTTTATCTAAAATTGAAAAATTAAGTTCTTTTGAAGAACTAAATAAAAACTATTTAGAATTTCAAAAATACTTTAGTTATCTTCCTGTTGATTTTGGTGTTGCTGAAGATATGAAAAACAGCAAAATTAATGTTTTATGAGCTGAAACGCCAAATTTAATTCTTCCTGACAAAACTGATTATGAAAACGTTGAAAATAGAGACAAAAAATTGAACGCTTGAAAATCAATGACTAGAAAATTATTGAACAAATATGGTAAAAATGATTTAGAAATTGAAAAACTTCTTGAAGATACAATTAAATTCGATTCATTATTAATTGAATCAGCAAAAAATAGTGTTGAATACGCTCAATATACAAAACTTTATAATCCATTAACACCAAATGAAGTTAAGAAGTATTTTGTTGGTTTTGATTTTATGTCACATGCATCTAAGTTAGTGCAAAACAAAGAAATTGACAAAATTATTTTCCCTAACGAAAAAATCTTTCCAGTGTTTAAAGATATTTTTAACGAACATAACTTTGAATTATATAAATCTGCATTTTTAGTATTTAACTTATTAAAATTAACCCCATATTTAGATGAAGAATCAAGAATAATTTCGGGTGAATTTAGTAGATTTTTAAGTGGTACAAAAGAAGCTAAATCATTAACAAAATATGCTATGAATTCATCTTTATCATATTATTCAATTCCATTTGGAATTTACTATGCCAAAACTTACTTTGGAGAAGAAAATAAGAGAGAAGTTGAGAAAATGATTCAAGAAATGATTCAAGTTTACAAAGAAAGACTTGAAACTAATAGTTGACTTGAACCTCAAACAATAGAAAAAGCATTGGAAAAATTAAACAAAATTGAATACATGGTTGCATACCCAGAAGAGCTTCAACCTGTTTATGATCACTTAATAGTTGATGAAGACAAATCTCTTGTTGAGAATGTTCTTGAATTCAACTCAATCAGAAATGAATTTAATTTCAAAAAATATTTAGAAGAAACTAACCCTAAATATTGAAGTATGTCTCCAGCAACTGTAAATGCTTACTACAATCCAATGAAAAACCACATTGTATTCCCCGCAGCAATTCTTTCTTACCCATTTTATTCACCTAAAAATAGTTCAGCAGCTAATTTTGGTGGAATTGGTGCGGTTATAGCTCACGAGATTTCTCACGCTTTTGATAATAATGGTTCGCAATTCGATTCAGAAGGTAATTTAAATAATTGATGAACAGAAAATGACCTAGAAAAATTCAACAAAAAAATAGAACATATTATTAGACTATTTGATGGTAGAGAAGTTATTTCTGGTGAAAAATGTAATGGTACTTTAACAGCTTCAGAAAATATTGCTGATTGTGGTGGTTTCCAATGCGCTTATGAAGCAGCAAGCAGAAGAAGTGATTTCAATAGAAAAGATTTCTTTGAATCTTGAGCTAGAATTTGAAGATTTAAATCAAGTGATGAATACATTAAATTACTTTTAAGTACTGATGTTCATGCTCCAGCTAAACTAAGAGCAAACGTACATTTAATGAATTCTCCACAATTCCAAGAAGAATATGGTATTTCAGAAAATGATCAGATGTATCTTTCAAAAGATGAAATGTTAGAAATTTGATAGTTAATTAAGTGCATTATTTGCACTTTTTTAAATATAAAAATGCAATTAAATTGCATTTATTTAATTCTAAAACCTTTAATCAAGAGATTTTTCATCTTTGTATTTACTTTAATTTCTTTTTCTCTTTCCTCTGATACTTTATTTATGTAATATTGATAATCTCCTATTATAATTAAGTTTTTTCTTGCACGGGAAACTGCTGTGTAAATAAGTTTTTTATTTAACATAAAATCAAACGATGAATTAAACGGGAAAATAACACAATCAGATTCACTACCCTGAAACTTATGTATTGTTATAGCATAAGCTAAGCTAACTTGTGTTTTAAATGCACTTTCATTATAAATAACTCTTTTTACTTCGCCATCAAGAGATTTAAAATCAACAGTTATTTTTTTACCATGTTTGGATGATTCACCACTTTTTTTAAGTGTATTTTCAACGTTAGTAATATAGCCAATATCACCATTAAAAACATTATCTTCATATCTATTTTCAGTTTGAATAACTTTATCACCAACTCTAAATTCAATTTTAAATTGTCCATTAGTTATTTGTGTCACAATTTTCCCTTTAGGGTTAACTTTATCTTGAATTAAATTGTTTACTTCATTGATTCCAAACTCTGTTTTATAGGTAGGAATCAAAATAACAACATCATCTAAAGAAAATTCCTTAACTTTTTTTAGATATTGCTCTACAACCGTATTATTAAAATTATCATCGTTTGTTTCAATTATTTTTACAACTTCTTGATCAAACGATGGGTTTTTATTTGTGTTAATTATAGCATTGAAATGTTTAGGTATTTCCTTATATTCGCTTCTATGATTAAGTGTTAAAAAACATGTAGTTATAACTTTAGAATCAATAAAATCTTTCAATAAATTTCCGCATGAAATTGAAGGTAATTGATTAATATCACCTATTAAAATAATTTTTCTAATATTTTTTGAGTTATATAAAAGTTTATAAAATATTTTTTGATTAACCATTGAAAACTCATCAATAATTAAAACCTCTTTTTCATTAAGTTCATCAACATTTATTGAAATATCCGCATCATCTTCATCAATCTTTAAGTAACTATGAATAGTTTTACATTTCACTTTCGCTTTTAAACTTACGTTGGAAGCTGCTCTTCCTGTTGGAGCTAAAACTAAAACTTTATCTTGGTCTGTTAAATTATTGTGTTTTAAGTTTTCAATAATTTTAGCTATAAGAAAAGTTTTACCAGTTCCTGGTGCACCAGAAATAATAGTAATATTGCTATTTCATACATTACTAAAAGCATTTTTTTGCGACTCATCTAGTTGACTTAAATATTGTTGATGAACATTTAGCTTAAACAATTCAGATGAATTAATTCTACTAATAATTTCACTAATTGTTTCTTCTTCATCTTTAGTCGATAATAAGGAAATATATATATTTGAGTTGATTCGCTCAACTAAAAAATATTTTTTTTCAATACCATATTCAATGGCTTCGTTAAATATGGGAATATCAAAGGCTGCGTAGTTTTTACTTTTATTATAAATTTTCTCTAAATCATAAAATGTATCATTATTTCTTTGTTGTTCGTAAGAAATTAATGAATATATATAAGCACAAATTCTCTCAAAATCTAAATTAATTAATTCATCACTATTTTTAATTTCTAAAAGTCTAACTAATTCATCTAATTTAACTATCGGAATTGGATGATCATAAACTAATTTGTATGGATTAATTCTAATAAATTCATTCTTTAATATTGCATTTGGGTTATTAAGCACTCTGTTTTTAATGTAATCAGTTACTGTAGTTAAGCCATTTTCTTCAAATATTTTTTGTTCATTTAACATTTCTAAATTAGCTTTAAGAAGTTCATAAACACTAGGAAAATTGTTTCTTAGGTCTGATATCAATTCGACATCTTCGTTTTGAAAAAGCATAAAAAGTTTATCAGCATAGGTATCTTTAAGATATTTAATGGTTATTTTATTTACATTGTTTTCTAATAAAAAATCATAAATTTCATAAGATTCATTCAATATTTTTTCAAATTTAACCAATGTATATCTACCTTCATATTTTTGATTCTTTTCAATTCAAATCGAATACATTTTATGTAATTCAGGGATGTTATGAGTACAATAAACAGTGTAATTTTCAGAAACTTTTCCTTCTTTAAATGATTTAAAAGTAAGAAGAGCGTAATTACCCCCTTCATGTTTCATTATATATTTAATAAATTTCCCTATTATGTTAATCATAATTTTTTATTTTAAACTATTTTGTAAATAAAACTATTATTTTAACTTTTTAGTAAAATTTAATTATGTATAAAACAAAATTGGATATCAAAAAAACTCAAAAAGCTATTGAATTGTTGAAATTTACATTTACTAAAGAGTTGCATAAAAATCTTAATTTAACAAGAGTTTCAGCTCCATTATTTGTATTTTCAAGTAACAAAATTAACGATGGTTTAAATGGTGAAAAACCAGTAATTTTTAATGCTAAAACAATTGATCAAGACATTGAAATAGTTCACTCATTGGCTAAATGAAAAAGAATGGCACTAAAAAAATATAGATTTGATGTTTATGAAGGAATTTGAACAGATATGAATGCAATCAGAAGAGAGGAAGATTTAGATAATAAGCACTCATTATATGTTGATCAATGAGATTGAGAAATGATCATAAAACAAAGCGATAGGAATCTTAATTTTTTATTTAATGTTGTTAAAAAGATCTACAAATCAATTTTACACACTGAAAGAAAACTAAATATAGAATATGCTGAATTAAGTGAAAAATTACCTAAAACTATTAAGTTCATTTCAAGTGTTGAACTTTACAATTTATACCCTAATTTAACACCTGAAGAAAGAGAAAGAGAAATTGTTAAATTACATGGTGCTGTTTTTGTTTATGGTATAGGGAACAAATTAAACGATGGTTTAGAACATTCAAAAAGAGCTTTTGATTATGATGATTGAACGTTAAATGGGGATTTATTATTCTATGACAAAATTAATGACGATTGTATTGAAATTAGTTCTATGGGAATAAGAGTTGATAAAAATTCATTATTAAATCAAAAACAAAAATTAAATAAATCTGATGAATTTATGAAAGAGTATCATCAAATGATTTTAAATAATCAGCTTCCTTTCACTATCGGTGGAGGAATCGGACAAAGTCGTTTATCTATGTTTTTATTAGAGAAAAAACACATTGCAGAAGTTCAAGTGTCATTATGAGACGAACAAAACAATAATTTCTTTGAAGAAAATAATATTGAATTTTTATAATTATGTGTGGTGGAAAAAATGTGTGGAGAAATTATTCTCTACATTTTTTTATTACACCCATAATTACTTATAGTTTTAGGAATTTTATCCTGTATTTCCCACTAAATGTGAAAAATGGAGGATTTTTTAAGTGGGGAATGTAGGTCACACCTGTTATTTTTTATGTAATTTCAAAAAATGATAATTAACACATTAATTTGTATTTTTTTTATTAAAAAAAATAGTTGAATTAATCAACTATTGTTCACTTTCTATTTTAAATAATGAATCATTTACTCAAACAATATCGCCTGGTTTAATCTTTGAGCTACGTCCTTTAGCTTCATTACCATTAATAACCACTTTATTCACTTTAAGGAAATTTTTAGATTCACCACCTGTGCTTGTTTCCTGAATTTTTTAAGAAATTGACTTACTTTTATAGAATCACCATAAATTTTAACTGTCATATGTCTCCTTAGTATCTTCTTAATGGCGTAATAACTTGTTTGTTGTTTTCGTTAGATTTACTTACTATTAACATTATATTACCATTTTTATTGATGCATAAATTAATTTCATCATTTTCAAATGCAGATAAGGCATCTTTTATGAAAATATAATTAAAATCTATATCGATTGGTTCACCAATTAACTCAAATTCTGTTGTTGAACCTGTAGATTGACCTATTTCACTTAAATTAGTTGATAACGTTAATAAATCTTTATTAATTTTAAATTCTACTCTGTTGTATTTTTCTTGTTGAACAAAAACAACTTTATTTAATAAATCTAATAACTCTGATTTCTTTATCGTTATTTTTCTACTGAATTCAGTTGGTATAATTCCTTCGAAAGAAACAAAAGGTACATCTACAATTGAAGACTGAATAATTGTGTTTTCATAAACTATTCCTACTTTAGACTCATCCAAAAACATTATAACATTCTTAGGAGCTTCTTTAGTAATCATATTTTTGATATTTTTACTTTCAATAGAGAAGTTTACATTTATGGGTTTATTAATTTTAATTGTTTCAGTAGAAAGTCTAAAAGTATCGGTTGCAACTAATCTCAAAATATCATTTTTACTTGAAAAATTTATACATTTTAAAATTAAACTTTTTCCACTTGTTTCATTAGATGCAGAAAATGAAACATTTCTTATAGCTCTTTCTAATTTACTAGTATTTATTTCAAAACTATTTTCAGGTTTTTTAAAATCTATATTAGGAAATTCTACGTCTACACAATTTAATGAATACGATATTTCTTTTTCTCAGATTTTGATTTCTTTTCCGTTGGATTCAATTGAAATTTCTTCGTTTAATTTTTTGATAATGTTTTTAAAGTATTGATTATTTATTAATGCATTACCAACTGTTTCAACTTTAATATTTAATTCATCCACTTTTAATATTTTTTTAGTTGACATCAAACCATTTGATGCTGTAAAAATTATTTTTTCATACGAAACGTCTATTTTAACACATCTAAATGGCATAAAAACATTAATAGGATCAACGTACTTACTTATGAATTCTATTGTTTGGTCAAGTATATTTTTTTTAATTGTAAATTTCATTCCATTCTCCTAAATAATAATTAATATATGCATATCAAATCTGTTGATAACTCTTTAAAAATCATTTTTTATATAATAAATCAGCTAAAAATTAATTTTTTATAATAAAAATGATGTTGATAAAGTTGTTATTTTATTTTGTAAAGTTCGTTATTTAAGTAGTTGTATGCCATTTTAAAAGTGTTTGAATTTTCTTCGTCTTTTTTCTTTAAGGCATTAGTTACTGTTGAATGATCCCTACTAAAATATGATCCAATTTCTTCTAAAGAAATTTTTAAATTATCTCTTATCAAACACATAGCAATATGTCTGGCGGTTACAATATTTTTATTTCTTCTTTTACCTATTATTTCTTTTTTTGATATTTTATAGTATTTACATACTTCTTCTATAATTAACTCAGGAGTTATATTTTCCTTATTTTTTATAACTTCTTTAAATATTGATGCAACAACAGGATAAATATAATTCGAATTTAATATATCGCTTTTATAAAATTTGATTCTATTAACAGCACCCTCTAAAGACCTTATAGAAGCTTGAAAGTTTTTTATTATAAAATTTCTAGTTTTATCATCAAATTTAGTTTTATCGAATTCATTTTTTTCAAGTAAAGCATCCAATAAAGTATTTAAATCATTATCTGTTGGAATTTTGATTTGACTCTGAAAACCCGATGCTAATCTTGTTATTATTCTGTTATCAAACAATCCCTTTAATTTTTCTAATGGATATTCACTAGCAATTATTGTCGGTTTTTCATATTGTATTCTGTAATCAATTATTTGGAAAATAAAATTAATTGTAGCTTTTTTGTTTCCCTCTCCAAAAATTTGAAAATCATCAAATAAAATTAAGTCACATTCAGAATAAAAACTGATTAATTTTGAAATTTTCAATTGATTATTTTCAGCCAAATAGGTTGAAATATTTCTTGTAAATTCCACTGGATTGACATATATTGTTTTTTTCTTTTCTTTTTCAAATTCTAATTGAACACCTTTTAATAAATGTGTTTTTCCTAAACCTGATAAGGAAGAAATATAAATTGGATTAAATTCGCTGCTACCGTTAATAGCAAACATGCAAGCTTTAATTGCTTCTTTATTAAAATCGCTCTCAATGTAATTAGATAAAGAATATTTTTCGTTTATAGTATCATTTTTTAAATCTACTTTAATATTTTTAATAAATTCATCTTCTTTATCTTTTTTATTTTTTTCCACCCTAGGAGTACTTTTTTTATCTTTTTTGTTATTTTTATATTCTTCATTTGTGATTAGCTTAAAAACACAACCATATCCAAATAACTCAGAAACTATTTCAGTTATTTCATTACTATAGTGTTCATTAAAAATTTTCAACATCTCAGAATCAATGAATAAAACAATACCTAAAACAGAATTGTTCAATTCAACTAAATCTAAATTATCCAGAAAAGTTTTTCAAATCATTCTGTCATTAATTTTTTCTTTAGCTAAATTTATAAATTTTTTCTTGTTTACTTCTATATTTAAACTTAATTTATTTTCCATTATTATTTAATTTTAAAATAAATAATTAAAATTCATAAAATATTGTTAATAAATGTTTTATTAAACTAATTTTACCAAACTTATTCACAGACTTTAAATCTATAAAATAAGTTAAAAAGTAAGTTATCAACAGTATAATTCAATTTATTATATTTTTGTTTATAAGTATGTTGTTAAAACCTGGAAAAAATAAAAATTTAATATAATTATATTTATAAAACCAAGGAGTAATATGTTTGATACAATAGCTGCTATAAGTTCAGGAAATAAAGTTAATCAACCCATTTCAATTATTAGAATTAGCGGTCCAAATACTCTAGAAATAATGAATAGAATTTTTAAAGGAAAAGTTGGAAAGGATCATGAAATAACCTATGGTCATATTATTGATGAGAACAAAAGCATAATAGATGAAGTTTTAGTAATGTGATTTGTTGGAAAAATGAACAATGATAATACTATGGTATTCAATAATTATGTAGGTGATATTTTAGTAGAAATAAATTGTCACGGTGGTATTTTGGTTACTAATCTAATCTTGGAATTAATTTTGAGTAATGGTGCTAGGCTAGCCTTACCAGGTGAATTTACTCGAAGAGCATTTTTAAATGGGAAAATGGATTTAGTTAAAGCTGAAGCTATACATGATTTAATTATGGCTAAAACAAAAAAACAAGCTAGTGCCGCAATAAAAAAATTCGATGGTAAAACATCAAATTTAATTAACGCTTTAATTAAAGAAATTGAGTATTTGATTGGTTTATGTGAAGTGAATATTGACTACCCAGAATACGACGACATTGAAAAAATCAACGATGAAATAATGAAAGAGAAGTTAACTATACTTATAAAAAAAATTAATGAAATAGTAAAGCTAAGTCAAAGTTCTAGGTTGATATTTGAAGGTGTGAAAGTTGCAATTTTAGGTAAACCAAATGTAGGAAAAAGTAGTTTATTAAACGCTTTACTTAATGAAGAAAAAGCGATCGTAACTGATATAGCCGGTACTACTAGAGATATAATTGAAGAAAATATTCAACTTGATGGAATTTTGTTTAAATTAATTGACACAGCTGGATTGCGTCAAACAGAAGAAAAAATTGAAAGTATTGGAATTAAAAAATCTCTTGAACAAATTGAACGTGCTGACCTATTAATTCATGTTTTAGATCCTAAACAAAAAAATGATCGTTTTGATTTTTTAATAAAAGAAAAAGCAAATGAATTAAATAAAATTTACATTCCTGTAGCCAATAAAAAAGATATATGTAGTGATGAAGAAATAAAAAGAAGTTTGTTTGATTTAAAAATAGATAAGATTAGTTTTATTTCAGCATTAAATGGTGATATTGATGAATTAAAGACTGAAATGATTAGATTATTTAAAGACATAGATATTGAAAATGATATAATTGTGACAAACACAAGGCAGCTTTCTTTAGTTCAAATAGCATTTAAAAGCCTAGTTGATGCACTTAACAGTTTAAATAATGATATGACATTTGATGTAATTATTATCGATATAACTAAAGCGTGAGAATCTCTAAAAGAGATAACCGGTGTTGCTGATAAAGAAGATTTATTGGATGCTATGTTTTCAAACTTCTGTCTTGGTAAATAAAGGAGAAAATATGAAAAATTTAAAAGTTTTAGAAGCTAGTTTTGCTACTTTAGCTTTAAAAGTGAAAAATTTACATTGGAATGTTAGCGAAGAGTTTTTTACATTACACAAACAATTAGACAAATTATATGATGACGTAAATGAATTTACAGATAAATACGCAGAAAAATTAGTTATTTTAGATCATCTTGCATTAGGCTCATTTGAAGAAATGAAGGAATTCAGTTTAATCAAAGAAGTTAAATCTAAATGATTTAATGCTAAGGAAGTTAAAGAATCAGTTGTTAATGATTTAACATTAATTATTGATTATGTTCTAGCTCACAGGGATGAAGAAGAAACATGTTTAATTGATCCGTTGTATGATGAAACTTTAGAAAAATTATTATTTTGACGTTGAAATTTCAAAAAAGCTTAATAGTAAATTACCTACATGTTAGGTTTTTTATTTCAATTTTTAACATTGTTAGTCTGATAAAATTAGTTTATGTCAAAAGATTTAAATAAAATATTTAATAAAGTTTACGATACTGAAGAAGCTATTGAAATTTACGCAAATTCCTTACCTAGAGTTGGTTTGTGAAATTCTGAAAGGATTTTAATTAATAAATATAAAGAAGGTAAAAAAGTCTTTTTAGATCTGGGCACGGGTATTGGTAGAATTCCTTTCAATTTAGAGAATTTTGGATTTGAAAAAATCTATGCAAATGATTTATGTGAGAAATTTATTTTTATAGCCGAGTTAATAAACAGACAAGAAAAAAGGGATGATATAACCTTTTTACATTTAGATTCAGCAAAGCTAACTACTGAAATTAAAGAAGGATCAGTTGATTTTGCTTTTTATAGTTTTAACGGGATAATGTGCGTCCCAACAGAAGAAAAAAGAATTAAAATATTAAGAGAAATTTATAAGGTTTTAAGTCCGAATGGTATCGCAATCATAACAGCAGCAAACAGGGATAGTAGTGAAAAAATTAAAAAATTCTTTATTGAAGAGCAAGCGAAATGAAACAACAATCAAAATAATAGAACTTTGGAAAAATTCGGTGATACAACATATAAATTTGATAATGTAGACGGTTTTATTAGATATACATCAATTAGTGAAATGAAACAATTTATTAGTAACACGGATTTTAAAATAATTGAATATATTTCAAGAGATGAACTTGCTGATGAAGATGAAGTTGTGAAGGAATTCGGAAATAACACAACTTTTTGGGTTTTAAAAAAATAAAATCACCAAAGGTGATTAATCAATAATATAAACATCAAAACTTGTTACTTTTTCTTTAAAAAAAGCACCAAGTTTTTTTATTTCATCTTCTGTTAATTTTAAATTTTTACAATTGTGTAAATTTATAACTCCAATATCTCATCTTAATTGATATTTATTTGATAATAAAAAATCTATTAAATCTTCCATAAATCATTCACAATATTTTTCATTAAATTGTAAATTTCTAAAAATTCCACCGATATTAATTTCAAAAATTCTGTCATTAAACTTTAAAATATTAAAATCAAATGATAGATCTAAGTCTTTTGCTGTTTTATAAATTTTTATTTCATCTAACATTGTTTATCCTCCAAAACTTTATTGATATGATTATAAATTTCATCAGAAATTTCTTTATTTTTTAATGCATAATCTATATTGGCTTTAATAAAACCAGAAATACTTCCTAAATCATAACGAGTACCCTTAAATTCGAAAGCATAAATTTTTTCATACTTCATAACTCTTTTGAAAGCATCAACAACTTGTATTTCTCCATTTACACTGGGTTTTGTATTTTTTAAATAATCTAAAATTCTAGGGTTAAATACATAACGTCCTAAAATAGCTTTATTTGATGGTGCTTCGTGAAGATGAGGTTTTTCTACCGCATCTTTTATTTCAAAATAATTATTATCTCTTTCACTATTATTTTTAGGTACGACAATTCCATATTTATTAACATCTTTATCTGGAACTGATTGAACTCCTAAAATATTTGCTCCATTAGTTTCATAATAAAAATCGATTAATTGTTTAATTGCAGGTTTTTCTGAATAGATTAAATCATCTCCGAGTATTACGGCAAAAGGTTCATCATCAATGTAATCATAAGCACATGCCAAAGCATGTCCTAAACCAAGTTGTTCTTCTTGTATAACAACCGAAATTACAGCTTCCTTATTTGTTTCTTTAACTACCTTTAACAATTCTTTTTTGCATTTGACTCTTAATTCATTTTGTAAGTCTTGATCTACAGAAAAATATTTAACTATATCTTTTTTTCTGAAACTTGTAATCAAAATAATTTCTTCAATATCAGACTGAATAGCCTCGTCAACAAGATAATCAAGTGCGGGTTTATTTAAGATAGGAAGCAATTCTTTAGGAGTACTTTTTGTATAGGGTAAAAATCTTGTTCCTCAACCAGCACAAGGAATAATGACTTTTTTAATTTTTTTAATTTCCATAAAATTATTATACTAATTTAGTTATTTTTAAATAATGAGAAAATTTTATACAACTTAATTATTTAATTATTAATTTGTATATTTTAATAAGCAATCGCATATAAAATCAATTATTTATATTCTTATTTTTAATTAAATTTCATTTTAACGCTCAATATAGCAAGAAGAATAAGTAATGTCATCGTGTGCTTTATAATAATTTAATTACTTTATCTAAAAAGGTTCTAATATTTTTTATTTCAAAGATTGTGTTTTTTCATAAAATTGTGAAAAACAATATTATTTTCAAATACATCAAACTCAGTAAAAAATTATCCATTTTGTATTTTTGATATCACATCTTCTTACATTTTAAATTTATCATATATAAATTAATATATTAAGAATGTGAATTTAAATGAATTTAACATTAATATTTAATATTAAAATATTTTAATCACTCCTTGATTGTGTCTTGACCATCATGACAAGTTTCGATTAAATAAGTTTTATGATTTTCGTATTCCTGTAGTCCACGGTAATAAAAGTATTTTTTTGTGCCTTCAATAATAAAAGGAACAATATTATTTTTTAAACATTCCTTAAATGCAATTAATCTACCTACTCTACCATTGCCATCTTGAAAAGGGTGAATTATTTCAAATTTATAATGAAAATCAACAATATCTTCTAATGTTATAGTTTTAATACTGTTATATTTTTTTAAAAGATTTTTGATATCTTTTTGGACATTTTGTGGATCAGAAGTTTCTATGTCGCCTATTATGTTAGGTCTAGTTTTATAATCTCCTATTTTAATTCAAGGTATATTTTCTGCTTTAGTAGCTCTTTTGATCAAGTAATGCAATGTTTTTATAAATTCTTCAGTTAAATCATTTTCAGCATTTTGAATGCAAAAATCTATCGCTTTAAAATGATTTGTTGTTTCGATAATATCATCAATATTTCATGAATTTTCACTAGTCAGTGTTCTTGTTTCGTATATTAGTTTTGTTTGCTCTTCATTTAATGTACTACCTTCAATATGATTAGAGTTATAGGTCAGTAAAATTTGCAATTTATGATACAATCCACCCTTGATTTTAGATTTCATTTCCTCATTTAAAATGTTTAATATTTTATTGGTTGATATAACTCTACAAATTTCATTTTCATTGCAACAAAAATAATCGCATAATTTTTTAATAACAGATTTAGCAATTTTTTCATTTTTTGAAATTTTAGCGATTGTTTTAGATGAAATATTTAGTGTTTTTACTAAATCTGATTTATTTATATTTTTATTTGATATTAATTTTAATAATCCGAAATAATCATATATCTTGTTCATTTCTTTACTTATTTTATTAAATTTTCCCCAAAAGTAAAGATTTATTGATTTAATCGCATAATTTAGTAAAGATCTGAATAAAATTTATTAATTAACATCAAGATTTTATGACACAAACTTAGTTTTTATACTCAAATAATCTATCTAAATAGAAATAAAATAACCAGTTTTACAAAACTCATTTTTTTATTAAAAAAAATTCTTAATAGTATAATTAATACTAATTAAGGTAGGAGTAATATGTTAAACATTAAATTCATTCTTGAAAACGAAGAAAAAGTTAGAAGTGGTTTATTAAAAAGAGGGTTTGAAATTGAGATTTTTGACGAAGCAATTTCTTTAGCTAAAGATCGTGGTCAAACAATGTTTGCTAGTCAACAAAAGAAAGCTGAATTAAGTAAATTTTCACAACAATTTTCCGAATTTAAATCTGATAAAGAAAAAATTAAACAATTGCAAGAAGAAGTTAAGAAAATTAAAGAAG
Source organism: Mycoplasmopsis anatis (assembly GCF_900660655.1). Taxonomy (NCBI): domain Bacteria; kingdom Bacillati; phylum Mycoplasmatota; order Mycoplasmoidales; family Metamycoplasmataceae; genus Mycoplasmopsis; species Mycoplasmopsis anatis. Next base: position 970,662 of record NZ_LR215035.1, read on the forward strand.
AACAACTTAATCTTGAAGAAAAAACAAAAAATCTTAACGAAAGATTAAATGAATTATTATTAAAAATTCCTAATCTTCCTCTAGATGAAGTGCCTGAAGGTGTTGATGAAACAACAAATGTTGTCTTAAGAACAAGAGATAAAATAGGACGTGGTTTGGTTTCTGGTGTATTACCACATTATGAAATAGCCGAAAAATTAAAATTATTTGATTTAGAAAGAGGCGCTAAATTAAGCGGTTCAAGATTTGTTTTATATACAAATTATGGTGCAAAATTATGTCGTGCTTTAATGAACTTTATGTTAGATTTACATGAAACTAAAGGTTATACTGAAATTTTACCACCGGTATTAGTTAAATCAGAAATGTTGTATGGTACAGGACAGTTACCAAAATTTAAAGAAGACTTATTTAGTATTAATGATTGAAACTTATACTTAATTCCAACTGCTGAAGTTCCTCTAACAAATATCCACAATAACGAAATTATCGACTTAACAACACCAATTAGAGTTACTGGTTTTACTGAATGTTTTAGAAGTGAGTCAGGAAGTTCAGGTAAAGATACGAAAGGAATTATTAGACAACACCAATTCAAAAAAGTTGAATTAGTTAAAATAACTTCTGAAAAAGATGGTATTAAAGAGTTTGAAATGATGCTTGAAGATGCAAAAGATGTTCTTGAAAAACTAGAAATACCATATAGAGAGTTATTATTATGTACAGGTGATTTAGGGTTCTCATCAAGAAAAACAATAGATTTAGAATTGTGACTACCTAGTGAAATGAGATTTAGAGAAGTTTCAAGTGTAAGTTACATGGGTGATTTTCAAGCAAGAAGAGCCATGATTAGATATAGAGATGAAAATAATGAAACTCAATATGCGCACACAATGAATGGTTCAGGTTTAGCAATTGATAGAATTTTAGCTGCTATTTTAGAAAATTATCAAAATCCTGATGGAAGCCTAACAATTCCAAAAGTATTGGTTCCATATATGAATGGGTTAGAAATTATTAAATAGTATGAAATGCACTAAGGTGCGTTTTTTATTACCTTTAACTACTTTCTATAGTATAATAATTTTAAATATTTAAAAGATTTTTTGATGTCTTTTTTATATTTAATATTTAATTTAATAAAAATTTATTTTGTTTTATAATTTATAAGCTTATTTTAGAAATTTTTAAGGAGATAAACATGAGTAAAAGAACTTATCAACCTAACAAACGTAAACACGCAAAAGTTCACGGTTTTAGAGCTAGAATGAAAACTTCAAATGGTAGAAAAGTTTTAGCAGCAAGAAGAGCTAAAGGTAGAAAATACTTAACTGTTTCTGACAAATAGTTAGTTTAAAATGAAGAGAAAATATCGGCTAAAGAAGAATTGAGAATTTGAAAGTGTAATACTTTCTAAATTACAAATTTCTAATAAAATGGCTGTTATTCACTACGTTCAACATTCAAATGTTAAAATTGGGATTACAGTTCCAAAAAAATTTGAGAAAGCAGTTGGACGAAATTTTTATAAAAGACAAATGCGTGCCATTTTACAAAGCTTTAATATAAATGATTTGAAATATAAAATTGTAATAATTGTGAGAAAAAATTTTATAACTGAAGAAAATTTTGAATTAAAGCAAAAAATGGTGCATAAATTATTGGAACAATTGTTAAATGAGCAAAATTAAAAGTCATTTAAGATCAGAAAAGTTTAATTATTTTACCGAAGGTCAAGACCCAAAAGAAAAACGTAAATCAAAATTAAAGAAAATATGACGTTGAACAAAGATTCTATTGTATGTTCTTATTTTTGGTATTACTTTAACAGGGTGTGTGCAATCCTTTGTTATACCTTCAAGTACAACTACAGGTAACGCAATTGAAATTTATCTAGATAAAGATAAAGTTGCCCCCCATGTTACAACATTAAAAGTTGATAAAGAAAATGTCTCTTCAACAACTGGTGAAGGCGAAAATAAAACTACTACTAATTTAAGTTTTGAAGTTATTAAAATTGATGACTTGATTAACAGACACATAACAGACAAAGAAGTAATAAGTGAATTAAGAGATAAAACAAATAAAGAAAAAGGTGAATATGGAAAATATGATACATATTCATCAGCTATAAGTATTTACACAAATAGCGATAAACAATATTTAGGTGAAAAACCTGAAAGTTATTTATATTCTAAAAATGGAAATTACTTATTTATGAGTGAAACATCTAAAGAATATAATCCAATCAATACTTTCACAAATATTTATCTTGTAGCTCAAGCTGGTGTTATTGACGAAAAAACTAAACAATTAAAACCAGCAGGTGCATCAAATATTCTTTTAGAATTTGGTGATCATGGAAGAGTTATTGGTTTTACAGGGCTAGCACAAGTTTCAAACGATTTTATTGGTGCTAAAGATAAATTCGCAAGAGATGTTTTACAAACATTCTATAATGAAACTATTGCAAAATGAAATTTTGGTGAATATTTAAATGGTTTAACACCATCCGAGTTTATTAAAATTGAAATTTATGACAAAATTGCTAATGGTGAAATTCCAGAATTATCAAAAATTCAATATGATATTCTAAATAAATATAATTCAGTTATTAGTTCATACTTATCTGCTGCCAATATCGGTTATAACAATGAACAATTAATAACATTTAGTTCATTTGTAGTTAAAAAAGATAATGATAAGGACAAAGATAAAGAATCCTCAACAACATCTGCACCTTCAATTGAAAACAAAACATTAGAATTATCAATAAATAGAACTGAATGAGAAAATAATAATAAATTTAAAGTTTATGACGCTATAAAATCTTCAGCTCTAACTTACTCAGGTGATAGACCTCAAAAAGTTCTTACAACATGATCAGATTCTTGAGCTTTAGGTCCTTTTTATGGATTATTTGTTTATCCATTAGCAGCTTTAATGCAAAGTATGTCGATAATAACCCCTGTCTGAGCAGGTTGAGGAACAATTTGAATTATTGTTTTTGCTGTTGTTGTCACAAAATCAATTGCATTAGCTATTTCATTCAAATCTAGATTTTCACAATCTATCCAAGATGATTTAAGAATTAAAAAAGCAGCTATCGAAGCTAAATATAAAGGTTTTGAAAATAATAAACAAATGAAAATACGTAAGAGCCAAGAACTTAGCGCGTTATATAGCAAAAATAATATTAACCCTATGGATTCTATGGCTAACATGATAATTACGATGCCAATATTTTTAGCTATTTGAAGAGCTTTACAAATTACACCAGAAATTAAATCTACCATTTGATTAACAATTAACTTCGCTTCTACCTCGTGACAAAAATTGTTTGAAGGTTACTGACCTTACTTAATTCTTATTGTTACAGCGGTTGCTGTTCAAGTAATATCTCAAGTTTTACCTAGAATTCTTAATAGAAAGAAAGAAAACCAAAGATTGACAGCAGATCAAAAAGAAGCAATTAAAAAATCAGAAAAAACTCAAAGAATCACAATGATAGTCTTCTTATTCTTTACAGTAGCGTTCACGGCTGGAGTTCAAATATACTGAATCGCTTCAGGAATTTGAACAATCCTTGAAACAATAGCTATTCACTGATTGAAAAAGACGAAGTGATACAGATTGTCATATTCTAAGAAATTTAAAAAATAACAGCAAGTTTATACTTGCTGTTTTTTTATCATTAAAAATCAAGAATTTAATTATTACCATTTTTTAAAAATAAAAAAAACAGCGGCGCCCTATTTTCACCTTTCGGCTATCGTCGGCACTAAGAGGCTTAACTACTGAGTTCGGAATGGTATCAGGTGATCCCTCTTGCTATAACCACTGATAATATGATAACATGTTTTATAATTTTTCCAAGTATTTTTTTTATTTTTTTAGAATATTTTTTGAATAAGGAATTTTTACACCCTCAAAGTCGAAAAACTCAATATTTTCTTTATTAAAAGCTTCAATTACTTTCAATTCAGGTTCTTCATCATCTATTAAAATTCATATAGAGCCATTCTCTTTGTATATTTCATCTACCAAAAAACCAATTTCGTTAAAATTATCAAAATGCTTATTTTCAAATCTTGTCTTAAAAAGTTGTTTCACAAAACTTCTTTTAATTTTTTTAACAATCTCTCTTTCACTTTTAACTAATAATTGTATATATATTTTATCATTTCCAATCTTAAAAAATGGTAGTATGCTATCTGATATAACATCACGTCTTAAAGAGATTTCTCCTTTATTTTCATTTAATAAAGAGATAAAGTCTATCCAATTCATCGATAATTTTAATGGATATAGGTTTTCTAACTCTTGATTAAAAAACTTTTTCTCTAAGAGAACACCAGAAATAGAATATAGCACATTTCTCTCATTTAAATATTGTGCAATAGCTTTAATGCTTTGTACAGGATTCTTTTGATTCATATTAAAATTTTAATCTATTATTTTATGATTGTAAATTAAATATTATTATTAGTTTAATAATAATTAACCTTTTTTACAAAATAATTAACTTAAATGTAAAATCAACCATTATTTTTTTAATTTTGTAGATAAAATTAATACTATATAATTTTAAAAATATATTTTAAATATTAGATTTGAGGTGAAAATGGCAAAAAAACAAAAATCATTTTTTGAGAAATTAGCTGAAAAAAATGATAAACATTTAGAAAGAACTAAACCAAAAATTATTAAAAAAAGAAATACTAAAGCATATGTAATATTAGGTCTTTTAGGTGTTGTTGTAGCTACTTCTATTGCAGTCCCAGTGACTGTTAATACAGTAAAGGTAAATTACACACCAGCATTAAAAGATACAGATAAGGTTCTTGAATTTATTAAACCTGATAATTCAAAAACACCAATTAACGTTAAAGACATTATTGGCAAATTAGAAGCGAATAAAAATATAAATAGTGAGAATACAGAAAAAATATATAAAGAAGCAATTTTTTATCTATATGAACAAGAAGTTAAAGCATCTAAAGAATTTCAACGTTTATGAAACGAATCCCTTTATCCTGGGGACACCGAGAGAACTGATATTGCACTAAAGACCCTAGATGAAGTTAGAAAAGAACAAGAAAATAAAATTAAAGATCTAAAAAGACAAATTCAAGCAGGATATGGTTTTGATAATTGAGAAAAACAATTTAATTCAGTTATAACAAGTGAACAATATGGTAATTCTTCAACTGAACAAGAAGCGGTTGATTATTTGATTATTAAAAGCATTGAAAAAGACGCCTTAAGAAAATTTACTATTGAATCTTCAAATAATTCACTATTTAAAAGCCAAAAAGACGTTAATAGAGTTGCGATGCGTGATATTTATTATGTTGATCAAAACAATAATAATGTTGTTGATGAAACTACTGGAAAACCTAAAGTTATGTTCCATAAAGGTGACAAAGTATTTACTCAATTTGTTGAAGGCAAGAATTATTTTGTTGACCAGAATTCAAATAAAATTACATTATTAAAGTCAAGTAGCTTTGTTTTTGAAAATTGAAATACAATTTTAGATTATTTCAAAGAATTTAATAAATTAAACAAGAATTTTGTTGTAAGTACATTTACAATTCCTGGTGTTTTAGAAAATTCTGTTACAGGCTCATTCAAAGTTGATAAAAATCAATATCTTCAATTTTTAATTAATTCTTTAATAGAGGATGAATTAGTACCTAATTACACATTAATTCAAAAGTTTGAAAAATTAGAATATTATTTATTGGAAAATGATCTAATTTCTAACAAAGCCAAAAGTAATTATGAAAATTATCTAAAACTTCTTTCTATTGATAGTTCTGAAGTGAAAGAAAATTTAGGTTCATTAGGTATTCAAAATTATTTAACTTTGGCTAAAAATAAAGATATGGCATATGCATTGAGTACAATGACAAATATTTTTGAAAACAAAGAACATAAACTGCCAAGTATAGAATTAAATAAATTATTTAACTTTAAGTTTGCTGAAAAACAGAAATTAGAATTCAATCTCTTAAAGATGAAATTCAATCACTAAAAGAATCTGATTCATATAAAAATGGTTCTAGAGAAGAAAAAATCGCTGTTAAAAATAAAATTATCGATAAAGCTTCTGAAATAATCAGCATCATGGAAGGTGAAATAACTTCGATGACTGATTTGGAATTTAGTCAAAAAATATCTGAAATTTATAACAATGCATTATCATTGAATGTAAATGGAAAAAACTTCTATTCTATAGTTTATTCAATAGAAGGAATGAATAATGCAAAATTAATACCAACCTCCACAGGTTTAACAATATTTAAGTTTGATGAAGTGACAGATTATGAAAAATTAATGAAATTGGTTAAATACGATTTAAATGCTGTCGCTAATGATAAAACACCATACTTCAATTCACTTGATGTTATCAACGATGAATTAAAAAACAAAAATATTATTTTAGAAAAAATGTTGAAAGACAAAGATTTTAATGAATACCTTAAATCAAATAATAAGTTATCTTCAACCAAAAATTCATTCACTGACGAAGATATTCAAAATACAATTATTTCAAATGAAGTATTAATTAATGGAAACAAACAAACTGAAGTTATAAATATATATTCAAAAGCAAATGACTGAATTAAAGAGCTGGTAAATAAAGGGTCAATTTACAATATTTCTCTATAAATGGTAAAGTATATATTGATTATGATAAAAATCAGAAACAACTAACTTATCAGAAAAAGAGTTTGGTGAATTTTATATCACCAATTAAATGAGTATTTAAATGTAGATAAAGGAGAAGAAAAATAATGAATAAGGCGAAATATTTATTATCATCTGTTCTTTTAACCCTACCTGCCTTAGCAGTTGTTTCTTGTGGTAGAGTAGAAAATTCAATTGAAAAAACAAAACAAGACGAGCAATTCAAAAGTAATGAGATTAAAACTATTGCCGAAAATTTATGAACTGAAAGGTATTATTAGATTTATATAAAGATGAGAATAATGATGTTAAATCATTGTCTGAATATTTAAATAATAAATCTTCAAAATTCTATAAAGATGCTCTCTTAGCCTTTAATATATATGCTTCATCTAATTTATCAAAAGATCCAAATTTCTTTGTTAAGTTGTATGCAGAATGAAATAAAAAAGGATGATTAACCAAAGAAGAACAAAAAGTTATATCACCTATAACATTCCCACAGTAAAACCTGGTGAACAAGTATTTGAGTTGATTTATAAAAATGGTAAAACAGAGGTTAATAAAACCATCAACAATTCTCTTTTAATATTAAAATACTTTTCAATAAATAACGAAGATATGCTTAAAAAACTCGATTCTAATTATGAATCTAATAAAAATAAGTATGATTTAAATTATTTCAATTTAATTAGTTACATTTTAGATAGTAAACCATACCAAGTTTGAGAATATGAAGAACAAACAAAACAAACATTTATGTAGCTAGACAAAAATAATTGCTTCAACCAAAGATTTTCTTGAGTTGCTATCCGATAAATATGATTTAAATTATAAAGCAACAGAAAACGAAAAACTTTTACCAGCAAGAGAATTTTTAACAG